>JAFZCF010000124.1 GCA_017552165.1 Clostridia bacterium | reverse complement strand
GCGACTGCCGGCTCGGTCTTCGGTATGCTTTACGGCGCTGGGAAGATCGGTCCGGAGTGGACCGATCCGCTTCGCGGCAGACTCAGGACCGACATCTTCGGGTCTGAGAAGGCAGACATCGCGGAACTCGTGAAAAAAACACTGGAGCAGATGCCCGAATAAACCGATTTGAAAAATTCCGGCCGCCGGATCATCCGGCGGCCGGTTTTTGCTTGACCGGATTCGAGATGCCAGTGTTCTCTAAATGGCAATACTGACGTCGCCGTCGGCACAGTGAACGGTGCAATAAACCGTTCGGTACACGTTATAGTAAATGGAAATTCTGTCCCATTGCTCAACGGTTCCCTGGTATTCGATGCTTTTCAGGGCGGCGCATCCGTCTAAGGCGCCCTGACCTATGAACTTGACGCTGCCCGGGATCGTGACGCTCGCAATTTTTTTGCAGCCGTAGAAGGTATTGTTTTCGATGCGCGTCAGGCCGCTCGGGATGACTACGTTCGTCAGACCGCTGCAGCAGCAGAACGCTCCGGTTCCGATGCCTGTCACGCTGTCCGGGATGATAACGCTCGTTAGACCCGAGCAGTTTTCGAACGCGTTTTTGCGGATGTCGGTCACACCGTCCGGGATCGCAACGCTCGTCATGCCGGTGCATCCGTAAAACGCACGCGCGCCGATGCTCATCACGCCGTCCGGGATGATTATACTCGTCAGGTTTTCGCAGTATTCGAAGGTTTGTGCGTCTATGCTCGTCAAGCTGTTCGATAATACGGCGTTCGTTAGGCCGGAGCAGAGGTAGAACGCTTGGGGTCCGATGCTCATGACGCTGTCCGGGATGGTGATGCTCGTCAGGCGGGTGCATACGGAAAACGCGCCGGTATTTATGTGTATAACGCCGTCCGGTATTGTGACGCTCGTCAGGTCTTTGCAGTTGTTAAACGCATTGCTGCCGATGTGTATTACGCTGTTCGGGATTGTGATACTCGTCAGGCCGATGCAGCCTAAAAACGCATTGTCGCCGATGAACGTCACGCCGTCCGGAATAACGCTGTTTTTGCATCCGAGAATCAGCTTCCCGCTTTCTTTTTCAATGAGACAGTTTCCTTCGGAATAATATATTTCGTTTTCGGGCGCAACCGTGATTTCCGTCAGAGAGGTGCACTCATTGAACGCCGAGTCGCCTAATTCCGTCACGCTGCCCGGGATTGTAATGCCCGTCAGGGCGTGGCAGTGGAAAAACGCTTCATCGCCAATGCTCGTGACGCCGTCCGGAATGGCGATGCTCTTCAGGCTGTGGCAGAAGTAAAACGCTTCATCGCCAATGCTTGTGATGCTGTCCGGGAGAGTCACGCTCTTCAGGTTCTCGCAGTTGTAAAAAGTCCTTGCGCCTATGCTCGTGATTCCGTTAAGAATGACAATATCCGTCAAACCGGTGCACTCATTGAACGCCGAGTCGCCTAATTTCGTCACGCTGCCCGGGATTGTAATGCCCGTCAGACCGGAGCAACCGTAGAACGCCCCGCCGCCGATGCCCGTGACGCCGCTGGAAATAGAAATGCTTGTCAGACCGGAGCAACTGG
This sequence comes from Clostridia bacterium, assembly GCA_017552165.1. The sequence continues at coordinate 30,402 of JAFZCF010000124.1, read as the reverse complement.
AGAACGCCCTTTCGCCGATGCCCGTGACGCCGCCGGAAATAGAAATGCTTGTCAGATCGGAACATCCGGCGAACGCGTAAGCGCCTATGCTCGTCACGCCGTCCGGAATGACGCTGTTTTTGCACCCGAGTATCAGCTGTCCGCTTGCTTTTTCAATAAGGCAGTTGTTTTCGGAATAATACGCTTCGTTTTCGGTCGCTGCGGTGATTTCCGTTAGACTGCTGCAGTATCGGAACGCCCTTTCGCCTATGCTCGTCACGCCGCGCGGGATGGTAATGCCCGTTAGGCCGGAGCATCTCTCAAACGCCCTTTCGCCGATGCTTGTCACACCGTCCGGGATCGTAATGCCTGTCAGCTTGCTGCAGTGGTAGAACGCCTTTAAGCCGATACTCGTGACGGTTCCCGGTATGGCGATATCCGTCATTTCTATGCAACTGTCAAACGCGAAATCGCCGATGCTCGTGACGGCGGAGCCGTTGTAGGTTGACGGTATCAAGACGCTTCCGGCGACGGTCCCGGGTTGCTTCGCCGTTACCATGTAAGTTCCATCGTCGAGCTCGGTGAACGTGAAAAGCTCGTCCGGCGTGAGTTCAGACGTCGCGGGCGGATCGTCGCGTTCGGAGGTCGTGTCGTTGCCGGTGTCTGTCTGCGCCGGAGAGACGGTTTCCGAATCGCTTTCCGCGCCGCCGTTTCCAGTATTGTTTCCACATCCGGCAAACGTTCCGAGGATCAGAACGACCGCAAGAATCAAAGCAAAATATCTTTTCATTTTTCCCCCTTCAGACAAACTCGACGGCCGGTTTTTACTCTGTCGATATGTTCCGAAAATCAGAGCGATATGCCGTAATATTCCTTCAGCACGGCGTCGATCTCGTCGCGTGTCGGCATGGAGTTCGCGCTTCCGAGCTTTGTCACAGATAGGTTCGAGACCGCGCTGGCGAATTTCAGCGCCGTCTCGTCATCGAGACCGGATGCGACGGCGGCCGCGAGGGCTCCGTTGAAGGCGTCGCCCGCGCCGACAGCATCGACGGCTTTCATCGGCAGGCAGGGAAGATGTATCTCCTTTTTGCCGTCGTAATAATACGAACCGTTTTTGCCGAGCGTAATGACGGCTTTCTTAACGCCGAGTTCAATGAGCGCTTCGGCGGCTTTTTTGGCGTCGGCGAGCGTTTCGACCCTGACTCCCGTTATGCATTCGACCTCGGTCTCGTTCGGCGTGCAGTAATCTACTCCGTCATAGAAGTCAGCGCCGAAATCGACGAACGGGGCGGGGTTCAGAATGAACGGCTTTCCGTATTTTTTCGCCAGTTCTTTGGCTTTTTTTATGGAGCCGATGCTCGTTTCAAACTGGCAGAGGACGGCGCCGGCGTCGGCAAACTCACGCTCTGCCGCCTCGACACTCGACGCCGATACTTCGTTGTTCGCGCCCTTGAATATAATAATCCTGTTCTGCCCGGTTTTCTCGTTTATTTCAAGTATAGCCGCGCCTGTGCCCTGATCGGGGGTCGAGGCGACGTATTTATCGCACATTCCTTCGCTTTTAAGGAAGTTTCTGTGATACGCGGAGAGGTCGTCGTCTCCGAGACATCCGATTATGACGGCGTTCGCGCCGGAGCGGTGAGCCGCGACCATCTGATTGAATCCCTTTCCTCCCGGGCCGACCTTGAGCGTCGAGCCGACTGCCGTCTCGCCGGGAACGGGGAAGTGATCCGCGTATCCCGAGAAGTCGACGATCATACTCCCGGGTCCTACGATTTTGCTCATTTTGCTGTTCTCCTTGACCTGCTGATTTTTTGCTTCAAGAATGATTTTTACTCCGGACGAGGTCCCGAGGCGTGACGCCCCCGCGGAGATCATTTCAAGTGCGTCGCTCAGCGTCCTGACGCCGCCGGACGCCTTGACCATGACTCCGGGGCTGACGCTGTTTTTCATCAGTGACACGTCGTGCGCCGTAGCTTTGTTCGGTGCGCCCTCGACTCGCGAAAATCCGGTGCACGTCTTGACGAAATGCGCGCCCGCTGCGCTGCTCAGCCGGCAGGCGGCGATCTTTTCCTCATCCGTGAGAAAAGCGGTCTCGATGATGACCTTTACGGTTTTGCCTTTTGCCGCCTCAACAACGGCGGAAATATCTTTTCTGACGTAATCGTGATCCCCGCTTTTCAGTTTTCCGACGGAGATGACCATGTCGAACTCGTCCGCCCCGTCGGCGTACGCCTTTTCTGTTTCGGCAACCTTCGTATCGGTCGAGTTTGCTCCGAGCGGGAAGCCGATCACGGTGCAGACCTTAACTCCCGATCCGTCAAGAAGATCCTTAGCGAACGGAACGTAAACGGGATTTACGCATACGGAGGCAAAGCCGTATTCCCTTGCCTCGAGGCACAGTTTTTCAATGTCGGCCGGTGTCGCGTCCTGTTTCAGACACGTGTGATCTATATAGCCGGCGATATCGTATGATTTCATTTGTCCACCTCCCGGGCGTATTATATCACACATCGGCCTTTTTTTCAATCACTGACCGTCTCGGTTCCTTTGCGGTTCTGCTCATAAAAAATTTAACGTTGTTTCCGTTGACACAAAAAGGGATATGTTGTATAATAAAAGCGACTAAGAATCGAAAGGACGTGGTCACGGTTGAAAAAAAGAAGCGTTTTGAGGGCGGCGGCTTTTCTATGCGCGCTTGCCGTTCTGGCGGTATCCGCCAGCTTCCCGACGGCCTCAGCAGAGCAGTCGGAGACCGTGTTTTACGTCCGTTCGGACGTGAGCTCGGATTACGTTTCGCTCGGTGACGTCATCACATTTTCCGTGGACGTTTCGGACTGTCCCGGGATAGCGGCCGGGTCGCTCTGCGCCTCGGCGAGCTCGTCCGTTGATTTCGTTTCGGCGACTTTCTGCGGAGAGGACGTTCCCGCGGACCTCGCGTCCGGGCCCAACGCCGGCGCTCGCGTCATAGACATACTCGATCCCGACACGGACAAAAAGGGATTTATCTCGGATTTCTGCACCTTCACTTACCGCGTGACTGGGCTTGACGACGTTTCATTTGAGTTTTACACCTACGAATGCATAGTTTCGGAATATACGGAGCTCGTTCATTCCGTCTCTCCGTCGGGTCCGCTCGTCTATCACGTGGCTGTTCCCGAAAAGCCGGTCATTAAAACGGCGTCGCCCCTTCCGAAGGGAGCGGTCGGTATCGCCTACTCCTGCCCGCTTGAATCGGACGGAGAGACTGAGTTTACCGAATGGGATCTCGTCTCGGGTTCGCTTCCCGAGGGGATAGAGCTCCTGAACACAGGAGAACTGAGCGGCACGCCTTCGGTGTTCGGAGTATTCAGCTTTTCGGTGACCGCCTCCGTGCTTGGGTCGGTAACGTCCGATCCCGCGGAATTTGAACTTGAAATACTCGAAAAGCCCGCGGAGCTTGTGCTCGTTCAGGGCAGTACGTACGCCTTTGAAAGCGGAGAGGACGTAACATATCTGATCGGAGTAAAAGAACAGACCGACGTTTCCGCGGTTATCTCAAATTTCGAGACTCCCGAGTACGTGTCAGTTTTTGACGCCGAAGGTAATGTCAAATCGCCGACAGACACCGTCGGTACGGGATACACCGTCAGACTTATGGACGGTCAAAACGTCATGGACAGCGTGACGGTCGTCGTTCTCGGCGACGTCAGCGGCGACGGAAGGATAGCAACGATAGATTATCAGCGCGTTAAGGGATACGTTCTCGGCACTTTTGATCTTACCGGTCCGTATCTTGTCGCAGGGAATGTCGACAGGAAAAATGATATTGCAACCATCGATTATCAGAGAATTAAGGGACATGTCCTTGGCACATTTGATATTTTCGCATAAAAGAGGAGTCGCAAAATGAAAAACAGGATATACGGAATTATTTTTGCGCTAATTTTGATTTTTAATGCCGTGGTGTTGGTTTACGCTGAGGACGGCAAGTCTTTTGTTGTTAACATCAGCGGCAGGGATCTCGTCAAAGAAGGAGAAAGCGTGACGTATACCGTCACCGTTGACGACATAAAGAATGTGGACGGGATCACCGGGTGCGATCTTTCGTTCTATTTTGACAATGAAATCCTGAAGTATGAATCCGGTTCCGGGTCAACGGTAAATGAGTGGACTATCGAAGTAAATAAAAAAAACCTCAGTTCCGGCAAACTTTCGCTTGTAGCGATGCTTGACAAACTCGACGAAGATCGGGCCTCTTACGCTGTAAAAGAGAGTGGGAAAATCAAGTTCGAACTTGTATTTACCGTGCTTGGAACAGACGATCAGAAAACTTCCATCGGTGTATCGGAAGCATTCGTTAACCATGCGGATTATTCAACCGATGAAAACGGAAGCTTTGGTTCTCGAACTATCCGAATCAAGCATTTTCTCTCCGCGCCGACGGGACTTGCGTGGGACGGGGACACGGCGAAATGGGATGCCGTGCCGCTTGCGTCCGGATACTCCGTTCAGCTTTACAAGGGCGGAAAAGAGTTCGGATCGGCATACGAGGCGAGCACAAACAGTTATGATTTTTCCTCGCTCACCGAGGCGGGGAAGTACACGTTCGCCGTGACCGCTCTGTCTGACAGCGAGGAGCTCGGAGACAGCGAAGAGTCGGCAAAAAGCCCGGAGCACACCGTGAGGGGCGCGCTCACAGCCCCGACCGTCAAACTCACAAAGGACGTCGCGAACGGCGGGCTGAAATATCAGATAACCGACACAAATCCTGACGGCTCCGTCGGCAAATACGTGCTGAAACTGTACGACGAGTCGGGCGAGGTCATCGACACTAAAGAAACTGAATCTAAGGCGGGCGCGTTTGCGCTCGGCGACAGCGTAAAGGGAGGAGAAAAGTATTCGGCCTCCGTCGCGGCGCAGCCGAAGGACGCCGAGATTTACGACGCGAGCGGCGAATCCGAAAAATCCGATCCCGTCGAGGCCGCAAAAAAGGTCGATTCGATCGCTTACGGCACCGCCCCCGCAACGACGTATACGGAGGGTACGGCGCTCAACCTCACGGGAGTGACGGTCGTGCTGACCTATTCCGACGGAACGTCCGTGACCGTTTCTTATTCCGATTTCGGAAAATACGGAATAACGATAAGCCCGTCAAACGGCAAGACGCTCGCCGTGGATGACACGGGGACGAGGATAGTCGCCACCTTCGGGAGCGGAAGCGGCAAAAAGACGGCGTCTTCCGCTAAGATAACTGTCAACAGCTCGGCCTGCAAGCATACGAACACACATGTCGACAGGAAAGAGCCGACCTGCGGCGAAAAGGGATATGAAAACACCGTCTGCGACGATTGCGGCGAGACCGTAAGCTCGGTAGAGCTCCCGGCGACGGGGCTTCATTCCTTCGGGGAGTGGGTAGTCACCGTCAATCCCACGGCAACGCTCAACGGTACGCGCACCCGCACCTGCACGGTTTGCGGACACTACGAGACCGAGACGGTACCCGCAACCGGCACGACGACGGTCGACAATCCGAATCCGCCGGCCTCCACGACGTTGCCCATAACCCCGGCGAACACTACCGAGGCGGAGACCGATCCCCCGGTCGTGACCGACAGGACGAGCAAAACGAGCGACCTGAGCAAGATATTCCTGATCGCTCTTATCGTGATTTTCATAATCGTGATAATAATCATTATCGCGAGCATACTTGCCGAGCGCAAAAAAGAGCGCGAACGCAAGCGCCGCGCCGCCACGAGGAGAAAAAGAAGCGGACAGTGACCTGTCCGCACGGGTTTATAAATAGATTTTAGGTACTCGCGGGGAAGAAAAACCCGCGAGTATTTCATAAGTAATCGTTCCGCTGAGCTTTGCGATCTCCCCGACGCCGATCTCATTGTCGCCGTCTTTTCCGAACAAAGTGACCACGTCGTCTTTTTCGACCCCCTCCGTGTCGGTCACGTCAACCATGAATTGATCCATGCATATCCGCCCGACGATCGGCGCGTACTGCGCTCTTACAAGGACTCTGCCTTTGCCTGAAAGCGCGCGCGGATACCCGTCCGCATATCCGCAGTATACGGTCGCGAGTTTTGTCGGTCTTTTCGTGACAAACGTGTGTCCGTAGCTGACTCCCGTTCCCGCGGGGACCTTTTTTATCTGCTCGATCCGCGAGCGCATCGACATGACGGGCTTTATTTCGTCGGGGAGCGGGACCTCGTCCGACGGGGCTATCCCGTAAACGGCGATACCTCCGCGGACGATGTCCTGCGGAATGTTCATCGTCAGCGCAGCGGCGCTGTTTGAAATGCTTGTTTCACCGTATTCAACGCCGAGACCGTCAAGCAGGGAGGTGAAGCGTGCAAACGCCGACAGCTGAGCGAGCGTCGTGCTTTTATCCTCTTCGTCGGCCCTCGCAAGATGCGTAAAAACGCCTTTTATCCGTATGTTTTTAAGCGAAGAAATTTCGGCAGTAATGGCTGCGCCCTTTTCATCGGACGAGACGCCGATGCGGCTCATGCCGGTATCGACGGCTATGAAAACGTCTGCTTTTATCCCGAGCTTTTCGGCTTCTTCCGAAATAACTCGGGCTGAATCGACGTCGAACATCGTGGGAATAACGCCGTTTTCGAGTATTTCGGGTATCGCGCAGGGGGACGCGCCGCTGAGGATGAGGATGTCGTTTTCGATCCCGGCGCGGCGGAGCTCAAGCGCCTCGCAGGGCGCCGCGACGGCAAACATCTCGGAAACGTCGGACAGAACCGATGCGACCTCAACCGCTCCGTGGCCGTAGGCGTCTGCCTTGACGGCAACCATCATTTTGCGGCAGCCGGATATTTTTCTTATAGTTTCAACGTTTTTCCTGAGCGCCCGGGTGTCGATCTCGATCCAGGTGCGGGATTTTTTTATTTCGTTTCTGTCTGTGGTAAGAGTCATTTTTCGGTGTAATAATCAAATATCATCTCAAGGAGACAGTCGCATCTTGCCTGATCCTCGCCGATATAGTTGATATAGCTTTCTCCGTTTTCAAATTCTCCGTCCGATTTCCCGGCAACGGACTCTGCATAGGACAGCAGCTTAATGTCGTCGCAAACTATTCCTGCGTTTTTTGCCGTGACGTAGACGAGGAGGGCGTTTTTGGTCTTTTCGAGCGCTTTTGAAGAGAGCCCGAGCTCGAACTCTTTTTTCGTCATGCCGCAGTCTTCGGTAATATACTGCTCAAGCGATTTTTCGGCGGCCTCGGCAAGCACCGTGTACGGGTACTCGAGATTGTTGTAAAAGCCGATGTACACCTCGTACGGAAGGCTTTTGATATACGCTGTCGCGAGATACTCGTTCCATGCTTCAAAGCCCGCCGCTTCGCGCAGCTCGTTTTCGGCCTCTTCCTTCAGCTGAACTTTAATTTCGTTTCTTATAAACGCGGGCCCGGAGCTTCCCGGGTTGATTATCGAGCAGACCTCGTCGGTCAGTTCGGGCAAAACGTGATCGTAGACCTGCTGTATGCTGACTGAATAATCCGCGACAAATCCGGAGGGGATATTCCTGAAATAGCCCGCCGGGACGGATATCCTGACCGTGCTTTCCTCGCCGGCCGATTTTCCGTAAAGAGCGTCTGAGATGGCTTTTCTCACCGCGTCCCCGGTCTGCCCGGCGATGACGAGAATATCCGTCAGCGCGGCCTCCGGATACTGTTCGCCGTTAACCGTCGGGAACGCGCTGACAAGCGCCGATCGGCCGTCGCCGAAGGGCTCCGAAGCCGGAATTTCCGTCGCAAGTTTTTCAAGCCGGGAGGTTAGTTCTTTTTCAACGTCTTCGTCAGATACCTCGGCGTCTGCGTAGCGGATTTTTTTCAGTTCGCCGTAGGCTATGTATTTGTCAAGATCTTCGTTTTCGTATCCCTGCCACGCTTTGGAGCATGACGAGGAGGCGAATATGCAGAAGAATATAAGTATAAAGGCAAGCGTTCTTTTCATTTCCGGCACCTGCACACAAAAAACATTTTCTCGTCGCGCTCCCCGACGGGCGAGAGATCGAAATCTGAATAGATACCCGTGACGGCAAGACCTGTTTGCTCAAGGACGTTTCTGAGAGTCCTTTCCGACCATGCGCGTTCACGCTGATGCTCGTCAAAGCGCTTTATTTCTCCGTTTTCTTCGGCAAACAGCGTGAGAAAAAAGTCGCAAACACCCGTTTTTCCGTTATAAACGTTTCTCCAGCCGCAGAATATGCCGTCATCCTCGAGAATATAATCTCTGTCGGAATAGACGTTTTCGAACCGGTACTTCGTGTTCACGTCAAAAATGAACAGGCCGTCAGGTTCGAGATAATTGTGCACCGCGGAGAAGCAGTCGAGGAGATCTTTCCGTTTCAGGAGATAATTGACGCTGTCGAGAGAGCATACGACGGCCTTGACGGTCCCGTAAAGCTCAAAGCTCCTCATGTCCTGATTTATGAAAAGTATCTCGTCTCCCGCCTTTTCGCGGGCGACGCCGAGCATTTCGGGCGACACGTCCGCGCCTATCATATTATATCCGAGCTCAGACAGACGGACCGTCAGGTTGCCGGTCCCGCAGGCGAGATCGAGCACGAGATCGCCGGGGATAATTCCGTTCATACGGAAAAGCCGGTCCGCCATCCGGGCGTATCCGCCGTAGTCGAAATCGGAATTCAGCTTGTCGTAAAAATCTGCGAGAATCGAATACTGCCGCATGCCGTCGCCTCCTTAGAACTGATTCAGTATAGCATCAAACGCCGTTTTTGTCAAGAAAACATTGTTTTAAGATTGACAAAACGGGGTGTTTCGGGTATAATACCAAACGTGCCCGATTAACATCTGAGGAGGATTTCAAATGAGCATAGAGAAAAAAATTTTCGGAACGTACGGCGGCGAAAAAGTTTTCGCTTACCGGCTGACGAATAAAAAAGGCAGCAGCGTCACAATCCTGAACTACGGCGGGATAATTCAGAGTCTCGTCGTGCCGGATAAAAACGGCAAGTTCGGGGATGTGGTCTGCGGCTTCGACACCGTAGAGGATTATATCGCCGACAGAGCGTCCTACACCGGGAGTCTCGTCGGAAGATGCGGAAACAGGATATCCGGCGGCGGATTCAGGATAGGCAAAAAGTTCTATTCCGTCGCGAGCAACGAGGCGGGCCGCGGACATCTGCACGGCGGAAACGTCGGTTTTAACAGAAAGATCTGGAAAGTCAAAACGAGATCGGGAAACGGATCCGATTCGCTCTTCCTTTCGCTCTTTTCGCCCGACATGGAGGAGGGCTATCCCGGGAACCTCGAGGTCAAGGTGAAATATACTTTCGCCGACGACGATTCTCTTGAAATAAAATACGAAGCTAAAACAGACGCCGACACCTATATAAACCTCACGAACCACGCGTATTTCAACCTCAACGGTTACGACGGCGGCTCCGTGATGGATCAGAAGCTCAAAATCGAGGCGGATTATTACGACGACGTGGACGAGGCGCTTATCCCGAAAGATAAGCCGGCGAGCGTCGAAAGCACGTCTTTCGATTTCAGGCGGCTGAGAAAGATCTCCGGACCTTACGATCACAATTTCCACATCAACGGCGCGGCGAAGACCGGCGCGCTCCGCCACGGGGTCACGTACAAGGATCCCGGCAGCGGCAGACGTATGGACGTTTATACCGATCTTCCGTGCGTTCAGCTCTACACGGCGGTCGGCATGGACGGCCCGACGAAGTTCAAGGGCGGCGTGCCTCAGAGAAAACTCCACGCGCTCTGCCTCGAAACTCAGAACCCGCCGGATCTCCCGAACCGCAAGTCGCTGAAACAGCGTTTCACGAGGGCGGGAAGAAAGTACCGCTCGACGACAAAGTACGTCTTCGGCATTGAAAAATGAATACGGGGCGGCCGCGGCCGCCCTTAATTTTTGCAGAAATGAAATTTTGCGCTTGCAATTATTCAACTTCGGTGGTATAATATCTCCTATATCACATCAGGCGACGGTAAAATGAAAATGTCAGAAGAAAAAATTCCGAATAACCGCGATTCCTCCCGGCTTGAGTTCTCCGAAGCGACCAATCTTCTCGAACAGTCGGCGTACCGATATCAGCTGCAGGACAGGGAAACACCGAATCTCTACCGGCATCTTTTTGATTATGAAAGCATACCGAAGATTTCGTTCAACCACCGTTACGTTCCGATCAATATGCCGGAGCATATCTGGATAACCGACACGACTTTCCGCGACGGACAGCAGTCCACGTCGCCCTTTACGGTCGGCCAGATAATCGAAATATTCAAATTGCTTCACCGTCTCGGCGGGGAAAACGGTCTCGTCAGACAGAGCGAATTTTTCGTATATTCCGAAAAGGACAGGCGCGCCGTTGAGGAGTGCCTCTCGCTCGGCTACGAATTTCCGGAGGTCACGAGCTGGATCCGCGCAAACACCAAGGATTTTGAGCTTATAAAGAGTCTCGGCATAAAGGAAAGCGGCGTCCTCGTTTCCTGCTCCGATTATCATATATACAACAAAATGGGTCTCACGAGGGCTCAGGCGCTGGATAAATATCTTGGAATCGTAAAGGAAATGCTGAGCTTCGGCATACGTCCGAGGTGTCACTTTGAGGATATTACAAGGGCGGATTACTACGGGTTCGTCGTTCCTTTCGCGGAGGCGCTGCGCACTCTTATGGACGAAAGCGGTGTGCCGATCAAGATTCGCGCCTGTGACACGATGGGTTACGGCGTGACTTTTCCCGGTGCCGCTCTGCCGAGATCCGTTCCCGGTATCATTTACGGTCTCCAGCACTACGCGGGTTTCCCGAGCGAACTGCTCGAATGGCACGGGCACAACGATTTCTACAAGGTGGTCAACAACGCCTCCACCGCGTGGCTTTACGGATGTTCCGGCGTAAACTGCGCGCTTCTCGGTATAGGAGAGAGAACGGGGAACTGCCCGCTCGAGGCGATGGCGGTGGAATACGCGGCTCTCAGAGGAACAACCGACGGGATGGATCTGAAAGTCATAACGGAGATCGCTGAGTATTTTGAAAACGAAATCGGATACGATATCCCGCCCCGCACGCCTTTTGTCGGACGTAATTTCAACGTCACCCGCGCCGGCATCCACGCGGACGGCATGCTCAAGGATCCCGAGATCTACAATATTTTCGATACGGAAAAGATCCTCGGCAGGCCTGCGGCCGTTGCCGTAGATTCGCACAGCGGCCTTGCCGGCATAGCGTTCTGGCTGAACGGGTATTTCAGACTGAAAGGCGATGACGTTATCGACAAACACGCGCCGATAGTCGCAAAGATAAAAGAAAAGGTCGATCAGCTTTACGCGGAAGGCAGGAACACCGCGATGGGCGACCAGGAGCTCGAAACGATACTCAGGAAGCTCGATTTCAAGGAATACCGCCGTCTCTCGACGATAAACATTCACGTTTCGGAAAGCGAAGACAAATGAAATATCCCGGCGCCGGCGGCGCCGGGAAATTTTTTTTGAAAAATCACGCAAAGGGTATTGACAATCACTTGACTGCGTGATATAATCATATAAACGGACGCGGAAAGGCGGTGAGAAAATGGAAAAAAAGAACTGTTTTCCCGGAACGACGATCATGACCGACGTCGTGAACCGACGAAGAATAAACGACGCGCTCGATCACATCTTCGCCGGAGGGGATATTTACAGGTCACAGGTTATCGCGCTTACAGGCATTGAACCGTATTCGATACAGAACTGGATCGCTCGCGGATTCGTGTCTCATTCGGAAAACAAGCAGTATACGAAGAGACAGCTCTGCAGGTTCATCATAATAAATATGCTGAGCGACACGATGCAGATAGGCGAGATCACCGACATGCTGTCGAGCGTAAACGGCGATCTCTCGGACGAAGGGGACGATCTGATCCCCGACGACGTGCTGTACGGCTGTTTTGCAGAGCTGTGCGCAATGAACGAGGGAGCCCTTAACCCTGCCAAGCTAAGCGCAAACGCCCAGTCCATAACCGAGGATCTGACTTTTCTCAGAGCGGAGGACAGGGAAACCGTCGCCGAGATACTCAAAACAATGTTTTACGCGTATCGCTCGGCGGAGATGAGCAGGATCGCGCATGACCTGCTCGAAAACATCAGGACAAAAATAAAAGGCAAAGGAGAACAATAAAATGCCGCCCATCGTTATTATCTCAATCATAGTTGCGGCTGCCATCGTAGCAGCCATGCTGTTTGCCGCCGGATACCTGAAAGCCCCGCCAGACGTCGCTTATATCATCTCGGGTCTCGGCAAGAAAAGGATCCTCATAGGTAGAGCGGGCTGGAGATTCCCGTTCTTCGAAAGAGTCGACAAAATATCCCTGAGGGTCATGCAGGTCGACGTTAAGACGTCCGAGGCGGTCCCGACGAACGAGTTCATCAACGTGACTGTCGACGGCGTGGCCAACGTCAAGGTCAGTTCCAATCCCAAGCTTCTCGAAAAAGCCGCGGAGTCTCTCCTCGGCATGAACAGAAACGAGCTCGTGATGCTGGTGACGCAGGTGCTCGAGGGCAACATGCGCGAGATTGTCGGCTCCGTCGGCCTCAAGGAAATGGTCCAGGACAGGCAGGGCGTTGCCAAAAAGATAACCGAAAACGTCGTTCCGGACATGGAAAAGCTCGGGATTGAGGTCGTAAACTTCAACATCCAGAATTTCAAGGACGCCGCCGGTACGATAGAGAATATGGGTATCGACAACGTCGAGCAGATAAGGAAAAACGCTCAGATTGCCAAGGCGAACGCCCAGCGTGACATAGCGATCGCGACGGCAAACGCACAGCAGGAGGCAAACGCCGTAAAGGTCGAAGCGGAGAAGCTTATTGCCGAACAGGACGCGGCGCTCGCGGTACAGCAGTCGGATATGAAGGTCATGGCGGACAACAAGCGCGCCGAGGCCGACGCCGCGTACAACATCCAGCAGGAGGCGCAGCGCAAGACCATCGAGGTCACCCGCGCAAACGCCGATATTGCCCGCCGCGAAAAAGAGGCAGAGCTCGCCGAAAAGGAAATTGCGCTCCGTGAAAGAAAGCTCGACGCCGAGATCAGAAAACAGGCGGACGCGATGAAATACAAAGCGGAAAAAGAGGCGGAGGCAGATCTTATCCGCCGTCAGAAGGACGCCGAGGCAAAGAAATACGAGGCGATGCAGGAGGCGCAGGCAAAGCGCGTCGCCGCCGAGGCCGCGAGGTTTGCTATGGAACAGGAGGCCGAGGGTATCAGGGCCAAGGGCCTTGCAGAGGCCGAGGCAATCGAGAAAAAAGCCGAGGCGCAGCGCAAAATGGGCGAAGCGTCGGTCCTTGAAATGTACCTTAAAGCCCTTCCCGAGGTCGTGAAGAATGCCGCCGAGCCGCTCGCACAGACCGACAGGATAGTCATGTACGGTGACGGAAACGCCACAAAGGTCGTAAAGGACGTAATGACGACCGCCAATCAGGTGATAGAGGGAGTAAAGGAGTCGACCGGTATCGATATTACCTCGCTGATCGCCGGCTTTGCCGGAGGGAAAGCCGCGGGGATGGTATCGGAGGACGCAGGCGCTGCCGACTGACGTCAAAACCGCATTGAATAATACAGAAAGGACGGAGCATTCAAAATGAAAAATATTGCTACTATCGTTATAATTGCCGTTTTCGCGGTGTCCGTCATTATCATGGTGCTTGAAAGGAGAAAAGGATCGCGCATCAAGCCCCTGCCGATTATCCTGGCGATCGCCGCCGTCGCGGCGTTCATCGTGGTGCCGTCGAGCATCCATACCGTGGAGGCGGGAGAAATTGCCGTCGTAAAGGTCTGGGGAAGAGCCGAATACGTGAGAACTGCCGGAACTTACTTCGATTTCTGGGTCTCCCGGGAATATGAGGTGTACGACGCAAAGGTCCAGAACATAGATATTCACACCGAAGCGTATTCCAAGGACGCGCAGACGATGAATATCAACATGACTGTTCAGTATATGATAAACACCGAGTATGCAATGGATATAGCTGTGAGATACGGGGATCTGTCGCTCTTGCAGAACAGAGTCAACTCCGCGTGTATCGAGAAGGCAAAGTCGGTTCTCTCACAGTACTCCGCGATGACCATCATCGAGACGAGGGCAAAGATCTCGCCCGAGGTGGAAAAGGTCATCAAAGAGGGCATCTCCGACACTTACTACGTGAACATCGTGACCGTCGTTCTGACGGATATATCCTTCAGCGAGGCCTTCGAGTCCACCGTTGAGGACAAGATGATAGCGGAGCAGGAAAAACTCAAAGCTGAATACGAAAAAGAAAAAGCGGTCATCGAGGCGGAAAAAGAGCTCGAGGTTGCCAAGCTCGACGCCCAGGCAAAGATAGCAGAGGCACAGGGCCAGGCGGAGGCGCAGATAGCTATAGCCGACGCCGAGGCAAAGTCGATCGCTCTCAAATCGATAGAGGTCGCGCGTATGCTCGGATTCACGATAAACGAAGTGAAAAACGGCGAGGAAACGACCTACGAGATCGATTTCGGAGGCAAGACCGCCGACGAGATCCGGCTCGTTTCCGACTATCTCAGATACATCGAATATCTGTCGGTCTGGGACGGGGTTCTCCCGCGCGTTATGATGGGAGAGGGCTCCGGAACGATCATGATACCGTCGGATATGACGGAATAATCCCGAAAAAACGGCGCCGGGGCGGAGAAATTCCGCCCCGGTTTTTGATGTTGATAAAAGATCGGCGTTATGGTATAATATCGCAGGCGAAGGGAGGGCAATGATTTGGCATTTCTCGAACTGAAAAACATAGGCAAAATATACGCGTCGGAGGGCGCCGTGGCCGTGGGTATCCGCGGAGTCAACGCGTCTTTTGAGCGCGGCGAGTTCGTGGCGGTCACGGGCGAGTCCGGCTCAGGCAAATCCACGCTGCTCAACGTAATAAGCGGTATGGACACGTACGAAGAGGGCGAACTCTTTATAGAAGGACAGCCGACCTCGCATTATCTCCAGCCCGACTGGGAAGAATACCGCAAAAAATACATCTCGTTCATCTTTCAGGACTACAACATCATAGAGAGCTTTACGGTTCTTCAGAACGTTGAGCTCTCGCTCATGCATATAAAATCCGCGGCAGAGCGGAGACGCCGCGCGATGGAACTCCTTGACAGGGTCGGCATGGCCGGTCACGCGGGACACAAGGGCTCAAAACTGTCGGGAGGACAGAAACAAAGGACGGTCATCGCCCGCGCGCTCGCGAAGGACAGCCCGATTATACTTGCTGACGAGCCGACGGGAAATCTCGACGCGGCCTCCTCGCGCGAGATAATGTCTCTCCTCAGCGAGATATCGAGGGACAAGCTCGTAATCGTCGTCACTCACAGCTTTGACGAGTCCGAGATGTACGCGACCCGACATATAAGGATATACGACGGCGCGGTCGCCTCGGATACGGAACTCAGAGAACACGAGGTCTGCCGCGGAGAGATACCCGATGTCGAAAAAGAAAGCGCAGCGGGTGACGTTTCGAACGGCTTTTCGCTCGGATGGGCGATTTTCAGATCAAAGCCGCTCCTGTCGCTTTTTATATGCGTTCTTCTTCTGTTCGGCACCGTTGCCGTGCTCGGTCTTTCGTCCGCCAGCGCGTCGGCACTTGAACTTTTCAAAAAACAGTACGTTTTCAAACCGATAGAGGGCAGAACGGTCGTCGCACGCCGGGACGGCGCGCCGCCTTCCGACGCCGAGATTTTGTCTCTGATTGACAAAACCGGAGCGGAATCGTGCGTAAGATTCGACGCGATCTTTGATTCCCCGGCCACGATTACGACCGAAAACGGATTTTCGGATATGCTTTCGTCATGCAGGGTGCTTCCCGCGGGCACGGAGGTCAGACCGACGGTCGGCAGGATGCCGGTCGAGGCCGACGAGATACTTGTGATCCTGCCGGTGAGCTGTGCGGTTGAGAGTTATTCGGTCTCGGGGTTCGAGCCGTTTGCGGCGAGCGTTTTCGGGTGTGAGTTCCGCGTCGTGGGGCTTAAAACCGTGAGAGACAACAGGGAAGACCCTTGCATTGTCGTATCGGAAAAAGGTTTTGAATATATCTCCGCCTGCTGCTGCGGCGAGCTGTATATGTCCCTGAGAGCGTCCGCTCCAGGGAAGGAGGAGACGGTCGCGTTCACCTCCGTCGTGCCGTCCGGCAAACTATCGGGAAACGAGATCTCGGTCATCGGTCTTCCGGACGATAACAAGCGTGACTACGAGGTGACCGTTTCCGGTTCCGTATCGTTCGGAAGGAACAGCGGACCGGAAATCAGCGAAACCTTTGTCGGAAATTACAGAGAGATCACCCCCGCTTTCAAGCAGGATTACGGCGGGCCGGTCCTGTGCGTGAGCATAGAGCGTTACGTCGGATTCTTTAAAAAACTGACGGACGGAGAGGACGGATATCCTCAGATCTCGCTGATGTTCGGCAGCAAAAGAGAAGCGAAAAAAGCCGCATCCCTCGCAACGGGCGACGTGTACGTTGCGGTCAGCTCCGACACCGAGAGGGAACTTACGCTCCTTGAACTCGTCGAGGCGTTTCTCGGCGGCATTTTCTCGGCAATCATGTGGGTCCTCGGAGTGGTGTTCATTTCGTTTTTCATAAACCTCTGCACGTCGCGTACGATAGACGCTTTCAGAGGAGAAATGGCCGTGATGCGCTCGATGGGCATACCCGTCAGGGTGATACGTCTCGGTATGTTTTTCCGCATGTTCATCTCGGCTGTGCCGGCGATCGTTATTTCTGCCGTCACCGTCGCCGTGATATTCGGCGTGCCTGAGCTCAGCGCGTCGCTTACCTACGTTTCCCCGGCGACCTTCCTTCTCGTCGTCGCGGGCATGCTGATAATCGTCACGCGAGTGACCGTCAAGCACGTCAGGAGACTGTTCGGAGAGTCGGTCAAAAAGGCGATAAGGAGCGGAAGATGAGAATAACTGCCAGACACCTTGACAAGTATTACAACAAGGGAAAAAGCAACGAGATTCACGTTATAAACGATATCAGTCTCGAGCTTCCGGAAACCGGCATTACGGCGATATTCGGCAAAAGCGGCTGCGGCAAGACGACGCTGCTCAACGTTTTCGGCGGGCTCGACCGCGCCGACGGCGGAGAGATCGAGATCGACGGCTCGCGCTTCAGCGGCGGCGACGATTATATCCGCAACAGGATGATCGGGTATATTTTCCAGAACTACAACCTCAGCTACGAAAAGAGCGTCTTCGACAACGTCGCGGACGTCCTCCGCCTTTGCGGCGTTAAGGATGAGAAAATCATAAGCGACCGCGTCCTGACGGCGCTGTCAAACGTCGGTATGGAAAAATACCGCAAGAGATATCCAGGAAATCTCTCGGGCGGACAGCAACAGCGCGTTGCGATCGCCCGGGCGATCGTCAAGTCCCCGAAAATTATCCTCGCGGACGAGCCGACAGGCAACCTCGACGAGGCGAACACCGTGATGGTCATGGATATGCTTAAAAGGATATCCGAGACATGTCTCGTTGTCCTCGTGACCCATGAGGAAAAGCTCGTAGATTATTACTGCGAGACAGTCATACGCCTGTCGGACGGGCAGGTGACCGACGTCAGAAAAAACGGGAGCGTCGAGGGGTATTCCCACCGATCAAAAAACGACGTCTTTCTCGGCGAATATGACGAGCATGACGAGGGTACCGAGCGGATTTCCCTGAAATATTACGGCGAAAAGCCCGGCGCGCCCATAGGTCTCAGGATCGTAAACACAGGCGACAGGATATTTCTGAAGGTCGACGCACCGAACGTCACGGTCATCGACGATACTAACGAGATCCGTCTGCGCGAGGGTAAATTTGAAGAAAACGCCGCCAACCGGTCGGTGACCGCGGTGGGCGAGTACGTTGAGCTTCCGGAGCTTCCCGAGGCGAGAAAGAGCGATTACGGCAAATTATACAGCTTTTTCGGGTCGATCAGAAAGCGCGTTTCCTCGTCGTTCGGCACGGCAAAAAAGAAAAAAGGGAAGGCGTTCCTGCGCGCGTGCATGGCGCTTCTCGCCGGCGTGGCCGTCCTTCTGACCGCCATATACGGCAAAAAGCTGTCGGCGGTAAGCGAAAACGCCTCGTCGTTCAACGACCGCGTCTTCTACGTAGGGGAAGAAATAGAGGGAGCGGGCGAAAAGCTTTACGCCGCCGTGGGCGATTCCGGTTCCGGTATAGACTATATCTATTATTCAAACAGGCCGTACTACGCTCTCGTTGAGGGAGACGCCATACTGACGAGGCCGGATTATTTCGTGACCGACGAAACCTCGGTCTCGCTCGAAACGAGCGCCGTCACTCTCCCGTTTTCGCTTGGCAGGCAGACGCCGGTTTCCGCGGGTGAAAAGACAGAGGACGCAGACTGCGAATGGATAACGAGGCCGGTCGCCGACGATCTGCTCAAACAGTCGCGGGTCGGATATCTAAAAAACTACGAAGACCTGATCGGTCTCGTCAACGGGAGTCACGGAAGGAAGATCGCCGCGGTTCTCGATACGAACGAGAGGGCGATATATATCCCCGAAGACTACCTTATCGATATAAACGCGGTCCGGTCTGGCCTCAGGATAGTTAAGGGAGAAACTCCCGACGGCGCGATCATACTTAACAGGATACCGGAGAGGATATATGCCGGTTCGGATCCAACCGTGTCCACATCGGAAGGGGATAAGCTGAAGATAAGCGGCAGGGAATTCGTTGTTTCCGAGATAAGAGATCTTTACGGGAGTTATGAGGATTATCTCCGCGGAGAGCATAAGGACGTTTACGATCTTGTTTCGGGAGTGTTCCAGCTCGCCGAAACCGGGGCGTTTTACGAAAAACTCGCCTCCGACGCGTCGTTCGCGGCTTCGCTCGGGATCAATGACGGAGGGTCTGGCGCCGCGCGACTTGCCGAAAAATATCCCTTTGCGGTGTTTGATTACGCCTACGGATATTTTGAAGACTGGGTCGAATACTGCGTTAAAAACGGCGTCAGGGGGACGTCTTTCGACGCCATTTCCGCCGATTCGGTTTACAGAAAATCGGGTTTTGCCGACGCCAGATTCGTTGCGTACGGAGACGGATTCTCGGTCAGATATTACTATTATCTCGTCAAGTTCCGCGCCGCGTACGGCATTGATCCGGGAGCCGCGAACTTTGCGGAAAAATACAGCGATTCTTCATACCCGAGGTTATACACGCTGAGGAGCGACGATTTCTATCTGTCGCTCGGCTCCTGGGCCGGATTTGACGCTCTGTCCGAGGACGTTATGAACTACAGCAACAGCCTCGGCAACGTCTCGCCCGGGAACATTTCCGATTATTTCTTCACCGTGTCGGAGAGCGATTACTTATACGTCTGCTCTGTGAACGGGGAGACGAGCGATCTCGTCGACGACGGGACGTGGAAGTACGGCAATGACAAAGCGTACAGATACTATTATGAGCCCGTTTACTATCTCGTCCACGCGACGGACGTGAAGGCGGCCGAAAAATATCTGTCGGAGACCTTCGGCGCGGAATACGGAAAGAGCGGACAGGAGGGTGACAACGTCATTTCGCCCGATATGACGCTCGAATATCTCAAGCTCGTAAAAAATCTCGACGTCGTCGGCGGGATCGTCCCGTTTATCGTGATTCTTGTCCTGCTTGCGCTCTGCGTTTATTTCATGATACGGAGCGGACTGATGAGCAGGGTAAGAGAGGTCGGGATATATCGCGCGATAGGCGTAAGCAAAAGAAATCTCAGATTTGAGTTTATGACCGAAACGGCGATGCTGGCGTTCACTTCGATTTTGCCAGGATTCCTGCTGGCGAGCGCCGGGATATTCTACGTCATCGGAAGGACGTCGTACGCTTCGCGGGTGCTTTACTATCCCGTGTGGCTCGCCGCGCTGATGTTTGTCTTCCTTGCCGCCGTGTGTCTGATCTGCGGACTTCTGCCGATCAATAGGCTGCTGAGGAAGACTCCGGCCGAAATTCTTTCCAAATACGATATCTGAAAAAAATTCAAAAAAAACGGTTGACAAACGGAATTCGTTGTGGTATAATGATTGCTACCTCTGTCCGGGGCGCTTTTGCGTGCCGTGATCTGAGGGAGATAAAATATGGCCGCGAAGGCTTGACGCGGTCAACAATATCGGGAGGATACAATGAGAGTCAGAATAACTTTGGCGTGCACGGAATGCAAACAGCGCAATTACGACACGATGAAGAACAAAAAGAATGACCCTGACAGACTTGAAATGACCAAGTACTGCCGTTTCTGCAAAAAGCATACCCCTCATAAGGAATCCAAGTAAGGAGTACTGACATGGCGGAAACAAAGAAAATCGAAGCGGCTTCTCAGAAAGACGCAGCCGAAATCAAAAAATCCGAAAAGAAGAACCTGAAGAAAAAATCCGGATCCGACAAGCCCGGCCTCGGAGCAAAAATCGCAAAGTTCTTCAAAGACCTGAAAAGCGAGCTCAAAAAGATCGTCTGGTTCGGCAAAGAACAGACGGCGAAGAGCACGGGACTCGTCCTTATCGCTCTTGTTATCTGCTCTGCTGTCATAAGCCTTCTTGACCTGGGCTTTTCGTCGCTCATCATGTGGCTCGGCAAGCTCATCTGAAAGTGAACCGACATGAGTGATTTTGATGAAATCAGTCCGTTGCCCCAATGGTATATAGTCCATACCTTTGCAGGCTACGAAAACAAGGTCAAATCAAATCTTGAAAAGATCATCGACAACCGCAAGCTCCAGGACGTGATAATGGAGGTTTTCATCCCCGTTGACACGACCGTTATCCCCGGAAAAAACGGCGAAGAAGATAAGATCGTCGAAAACAAGGTTTTCCCGGGATACATCTTTGTGCGTATGCTGATGAGCGACGAGACCTGGCACATAGTCCGCAACATAACGGGCGTGACGGGTTTTGTCGGACCGGGTTCAAGACCTGAGCCGATCTCCGAGCAGGAGGTAATCAATCTCGGCATAAAGGTCCACAAAAAAGGACTCGGCTACAAGGTCGGCGATACCGTTCATATCACGGGGGGCACCCTCGTCGGCAACACGGCAATCGTTGACGAGATCTCGGAAGACGAGAAAAAAATCAAGGTTCGCATTTCGTTTTTCGGACGCGAGGTCCCGATGGAGCTCGATTCCGATGATGCGGAGCTTGCCGGGGCTTGACCCCGGAAACCGTGAGAAATCACGGAGTGGGAGGGGAAAATCATTCAAATCCCCGATTAACGACCACATTTGGAGGTAAAACAAAATGGCAAAGAAAATAAGCGGTTATATAAAGCTTCAGCTTAACGCCGGCAAAGCAACGGCGCAGCCGCCCGTAGGCCCGGCCCTCGGCGCTTACGGAGTCAATATCGCGAATTTCGTCAAGGAATTCAACGAGAAAACCAAAGCACAGATCGGTCTCATCATACCCGTAGTCATCACGGTGTACGCCGACCGCTCGTTCACGTTCATCACCAAGACGCCGCCGGCACCGGTTCTTATCAAGAAGGCCTGCGGTATCGAATCCGCCTCGGCAAAGCCGAACAAGGACAAGGTCGCCAAGATCACGAAGGATCAGATCCGTCAGATCGCCGAGACCAAGATGCCCGATCTTAACGCCGGTTCTCTTGAAACGGCCATGAGCATGATCGCCGGGACCGCCCGCTCGATGGGCGTAGTCGTTGTGGACTGAGAGGAGACGCGAAATGGGAAAGAAATATGTTGACAGCGTAAAGCTTTTCGATAAAACGAAAAACTACGATCCTTCCGAGGCTCTTGATCTCGTATGCAAGACCTCAAAGGCAAAATTCGACGAGACCGTCGAACTTCACGTCCGCCTCGGTGTTGACTCGCGTCACGCCGATCAGCAGGTCCGCGGCGCCGTCGTTCTTCCGAACGGCACCGGCAAGACCGTAAGAGTCCTTGTTTTTGCAAAGGGCGACAAGGCTGACGCAGCCCGCGCCGCAGGTGCGGAGTATGTCGGTGACACCGATCTCGTTGAAAAGATCACAAAAGAGAACTGGTTCGAGTTCGACGTAGTTATAGCGTCCCCCGATATGATGGGCGTTATCGGACGTCTCGGCCGTGTCCTCGGTCCTAAGGGACTTATGCCTAACCCCAAGGCGGGGACCGTCACGCCCGACGTCGCCAAGGCCGTCACCGAGGCGAAGGCAGGTAAGATCGAGTACCGTCTTGACAAGAACAATATCATCCACTGCCCGATAGGCAAGTCTTCCTTCGGAGCCGATAAGCTCGGTGAAAACTTCGACACTCTCATAAGCGCGATCATCAAAGCCAAGCCGGCAGCCGCAAAGGGACAGTACATCAGGAGCTGCGTAGTGGCTTCCACCATGGGCCCCGGCATCAAGGTCAACGCCGGAAAGCTCGTGTAATCTTTCAAAACTTAAAATCGCTTATGCCGTTGCGGCATAAGCGATTTTTTTCTTTATTTGTGAAGGTCGGGATTGTATCGGTACAGAACGAGTTTTCTGCCTATGACCTGTATAACGTCTGCGCCCGTCGCTTCGGCAAGTATCTCCGACGCCTGGCGCGCGTTAACGGGAGACGTTTCGTGGACGCTGAGTTTTATCAGTTCGCGCGCGGTGAGCGCAAGCCCCACGTTTTTTATTATCTCTTCCGTTACGCCGTTGTACCCGATCTGCTGGATCGGGTCGATACCGTTTGCAGCCGAGCGCAGGGCGGCGCGCTGTTTTCCTGTCATTCCTTTTTTTCCTCCTCGACGGTCTTGAACATGACCGCGACCTTCCCGTCTTCTTTTTTCGTCGCGACGGTCACGACGCTGCCGTTGATGAATCTTACCGTGTGATTTGACGACGCGATGAATTCGTCGCAGTCACGTATACGGTCGAGCCCGTGCCCGAAAAGCTTGAGCGAAGACTCTATTTTGGTCCATCCGACGACGGGGTCGGGATCGACCTTTCCCGTTATCCGGGAAACGACGTTTTCCGGTACTTTTCTGTCGCGCGGTTCGGTATCGACGCCTATCGGGACGTCAGATATCGCGCATACGATAAGAGCCGACGAGTGTGAAACGGAAATATGTTTTTCCGATCCTTCGATATAAGGCGCTCCGAGTTCGGTTTTTTTTATCTCGCATCCGTTCCCGAGGACTTCCTTTATCATTGAATACGCCGCGTCGTGGCCTCCTGTTTTTCCGTAAACGTTATCAGAAATCAGGATAAGCGCCCCGTGCTTCATATACAGCGGATTCTTATCGTTTCGTCGAGCGACGCAAGCTTGGCGACCGCTTCGTCGGAAACCTTGCTGTTGGTTTCAAAAATCGCGTAAGCGTAATCTCCGCGCGAACGGCTGATGAAGTTCTCGATATTTATCTTTTCATCGGCTATGGCGGCGGTTATTTTGGAAATAACCCCGGATACGTTGCGGTGCAGTACGCATATACGCGCATTTCCGGTATGCGGAAGGGAAGCGTCGGGGAAATTCACCGAATGGGTTATGTTTCCGTTCTTGAGATACTCGGATATTTCGCGTACGGCCATGATGGCGCATTTGTCCTCCGATTCCTCGGTCGAGGCGCCGAGATGAGGGATGCAGATGATCTTTTCGTCCGCTCCGATGAGATCGTCGGTTATGAAATCAGTCACGTAGGCGGCGATTTTACCGGATTTTATCCCGTCGATGATCGCTTTTGAATCAACAAGGTCGGCCCTCGCAAGGTTTATAATGCGGACGCCGTCCTTCATCTTGGATATCGTGTCAGCGTTTATCATACCCTTGGTGTCGGGCGTGGCCGGCACGTGGAGGGTAATATAATCACTCGTCGCGAATATTTCGTCATAGTCGGCGGCTTTTTCGATAGAACGAGAAAGCCCCCATGCCGCCTCGACTGTAATGAACGGATCGCATCCTATGACCTTCATGCCGAGACTCTTGGCGGCGTTTGCCACGAGACCGCCGATGGCGCCGAGGCCGATGACCCCGAGGCGTTTTCCCTCGATCTCGCACCCCGCGAAGCGGGATTTTTCCTTTTCGGCGAGCTTGGCGACGCCGGTTTCGCCTTGATGGGATTTTGCCCATTCGACCCCGCCGATGATCCCGCGGGAGGCGAGGAGCAGAGCGGCGATCGTGAGTTCCTTAACGCCGTTTGCGTTCGCGCCGGGGGTGTTGAAAACGACGATACCATGTTCTGCGCATTCCGACAGAGGAATGTTGTTGACACCTGCTCCGGCCCTGCCTATGGCGGCGAGGCGGCTGCCGAACTTCATTTCGTGCATGTCTGCCGAGCGGACGAGCACCGCGTCGGGATCGTTTTCTTCCTTTGAGTACTCGAATTTTTCTTTTTCAAAGCCGTCAAGACCGACCTGAGCGATGTTGTTGAGCAGCTGGATTTTAAACTTTTCAGGCATTTTTCGGGTTCTCCTCAGCAAATTTTTTCATAAAGGCGACGAGTTTCTCAACGCCTTCCGTAGGCATGGCGTTGTAGATCGACGCTCGCATGCCGCCGACAGAACGGTGTCCCTTTACGTTTTTCAGACCATCTTTTCCGGCTTCCGAAGCAAATTTTTTGTCGAGATCCGGATCTCCGGTCACGAAGGTCACGTTCATCATGGAGCGGGCGCTCTTTTCGACAGGAGCGATATAATAGCTCTGCGAGTCGAGGTAATCGTAAAGTATCGCCGCCTTGCGTACGTTGTACTCTTTTTTGGCTTCCAGTCCCCCGTTTGCGAGCAGATCCTCAAAGACGAGCCCGGCCACGTAAATCGGATAGCAGGGAGGAGTATTGTACATCGAGTCGTTGTCGGAAATCAGTTTCCAGTCGAACATTGCCGGCGTGTCGGGACGGCATTTTCCGAGCAGATCCTCGCGGACGATGACGATCGTGAGCCCCGCCGGCGCCACGTTCTTCTGAGCGCCCGCGTAGATTACGCCGAATTTCGTCACGTCAATCGGCTCGGAGAGGATACACGAGGACATATCCGCGACGAGCGGGATGTCGCCGGTGTCGGGTATGTAATCGTATTTCGTACCGTAAATCGTGTTGTTGAAGCAGATGTGCACGTAGTCCGCGTCGGGGCGGAAATCACCGCGTTCGACACGAGGGATATAAGTATTGTTCTTGTCTTCGGACGAGGCGGCGAGACGGATATCTCCGTATTTCTGCGCCTCTTTGTACGCTTTTTTGGAGAACTGTCCGGTTACGATATAATCCGCTTTTTTCGATCCCGTCAGAAGATTATAACAAACGGATGCGAACACCGTGGAGGCGCCGCCCTGCATGAAAAGCACCTTGTAGTTGTCCGGTATGGACATGAGAGTCCGGATATCCGCCTGAGCTTTTTTAATGATCGCGTCGTATTCGGGCGATCTGTGGCTCATTTCCATGACGGACATCCCGCTGTCCCCGTAACATACGAGCTCTCTCTGCGCGCGTTCGAGCACGCTGAGCGGAAGCATCGACGGACCTGCCGAAAAATTGTAAACCCTGTTCATGACCTGGTCTCCTTTTGAATAATCTTATGGTAAACTCTGCCAATTATACTACCTGAAATGCGGTTTGTCAATAGCTTTTTGAAGGATTGACCTTCCGCGATTTCATTTTTGCGTTGCGGTCGGGCGTCAGACCGATTTTCCTCTCGCCGTTACCGCAAACCTGTCGACGATCTTTTCGCCTTCATAGACGTAAATGAGATCATAAAGATTAACGGTAGTGCAGCAGTGACCGGGAACGACGAGCACTCTGTCCCCGACCTTGAGTCCTGTTTCACCGAAAAGCTTGAGATGTTCCTCGTTGAGTTCGACGCTGTCGGCCGCGATTCTGCGCCCGTCGGGAGTGATGCAGAACGGCTCGTCCTGATCGGCGCCCAGCCCTTTTGCTCCTACGTCAAGGACGGTAAGCCCCGGACGCGCGCTGACGACCGTCGAGATGACGAAAAGCGAATTTTCAAATGGGAGGCCGAGCTTTTCATAGGTCGAATCCATGAAAATGTAGCTCCCCGCCTGGAGTTCTGTGTATATTCCGTTCAGCTTTGAAACTATGAGCGAGGTGCCGGTGCTCCCGCCGGAGATCGTCCCGACCGGAATGTTTTCCTCCGCGAGCTTTTCTCTGAGAGCGTTGAGCGCGGCGAGCGATTTCTCCGCGCAGGCAAGTCGCTCTTTTCCGTCAATAACGTGAGAGGCGTGCCCCGCGTACGCCTGTATCCCGTCGAATTCAAGTCCGGGCAGGGAACGGGCGAGCTCTGCGAGGCGGACGAAGGCCTCCGGTTCGGTGACGCCGCATCTGCACATTCCGATATCGAATTCTATCAGAACGTGGATAACGGAGCCGACGCGGACCGCGGCTTCCGAGAGCTCTTTCAGATTTTCCGCGCTGTCGGCGCATACGGTCAGTCTGCACATAAGCGCAAGCTCGGCCGCGCGGCGGATCTTTGAGCCGTCAACGATCTGGTTGGCAATCAGGACGTCAGATATTCCCGACGTGATGAGATCCTCGGCCTCGCTGATCTTTGCGCAGGTCATGCCTTTTGCGCCGCTTTCGATCTGCATGTGCGCGATCGCCGAGCATTTATTGGATTTGTAGTGAGGTCTGAGCGAAACGTCCGATCCCGCGAGAAGAGCGCTCATGGTTTTCAGATTTTTTCTGAATTTTTCGCCGTCGAGAACGAGTGCCGGCGTAGAAAGCTGTGACAAAAGCATATGGGATTCCTCGGTTATTATTTCACGGATCTGTCGTCAACGTAAAGAACGCGTACGCCGTTGTCCGGCGCGGCTGATTTTTTTATCTCGGGGACGTCCTTCACCGATTCGGTTCCCTCGTTTCTCTTACGGAGAAATTTCTCGGCAACCTCGGGGAAGAGGGCAAAGCTCAGCACGTCCTCGTCGCATTTTGCAACGTGCGAGGCGTCCGCCTTCATTTTTTCAAGCTCCGGACGGATGAGATCGGCGGGACGGCATGTTATGGGTTCAGCGTCGCCGATCGCCCTTTTTCTGATTTCCTCGTTGACTTCTCCCGGCAGTTTTCCGTAATTCCCGGACAGCAGGGCTTTGGATTCCTGAGAAAAAAGCTTATAGCGCTCGCCCGACATTACGTTGAGCATCGCCTGAGTCCCGACTATCTGGGACGTCGGGGTAACGAGCGGCGGATATCCGAAATCGGCACGTACCCGCGGCACCTCGGCAAGGACCTCGGGAAGGAGATCGTCCCTGCCCACGTCCTTGAGCTGTTTCATCAGGTTTGAGAGCATTCCGCCCGGAACCTGATAAAGGAGCGTGTTCGGATCTACCATGTACACCTTCGGATTTATCAGTCCGTCGGCGCGCATCTTTTCGGCGACTTTTCGGAAATGGGCGGATATTTCGGAAAGGGAAGCGAGGTCGAGCCCTGTGTCGCGCTCTGTGCCTCTGAGCGTGGCGACGAGAGATTCGGTCGCCGGCTGTGAGGTCCCGTTGGCAAACGGCGAGAGGGCGGTGTCAACGATGTCAACTCCGGCTTGAGAAGCCATCAAGTACACCATGTCGCCCGTCCCCGTAGTGTTGTGCGTGTGAAGGTGGACCGGTATGTCAAGGGCCTGCTTGAGCTTTTTTACGAGACTGTATGCGTCCATCGGGAGGAGAAGATTCGCCATGTCCTTGACGCATATCGTGTCGGCCCCCATTTTCTGGAGACGGACGGCGAGATCGACGAAATAATCCTCGCTGTGTACCGGGCTTTTGGTGTACGAAAGCGCAGTTTCGCATACTGCGGAAGGATGAGAAATCCTCACGCTTTTCAGCGATTTGATACAAGTTTCAAAATTGCGCACGTCGTTGAGCGCGTCGAATATCCTTATAACGTCAATGCCGTTTTCGACTGATTTTCTGACGAATTCGGTCACGACGTCGTCGGCGTAATGCCTGTATCCGAGGAGGTTCTGGCCGCGGAGAAGCATCTGCAGTTTTGTTTTAGGCATCGCTTCCCTGAGCGTGCGGAGACGTATCCACGGATCCTCGTCGAGGAACCTCATACAGGAATCAAACGTCGCGCCGCCCCAGCATTCAAGGGACCAGTATCCGATTGAATCGAGCTTTTCGCATGCCGGAAGCATGTCGTCAAGCCGCATACGCGTCGCGGCATGAGACTGATGAGCGTCGCGTAAAATCGTGTCGGTAATTAAGAGTTTGCCCATTATTATGCCTTTCAGTCGGCGTCAGCCGAATATCGCGATAAGCACGCCGGCGGCGATCGCCGAACCGATGACCCCCGCGACGTTTGCGCCCATTGCGTTCATCAGCAGGAAGTTTTTGGGATTCGCCTTCTGGCCTTCAAGCTGCGAGACTCTCGCCGCCATGGGGACCGCCGAAACGCCTGCCGAACCTATAAGCGGGTTGATCTTGTTCTTTCTGAAAAGATTCAGGAACTTCGCGAGGAGCACGCCGCCCGCGCTTCCCATCCCGAAGGCGACCACGCCGAGGACGATGATGAAAAGCGTTTTGAGATTGAGGAAACTGGCTCCCGTCGCTGTCGCGCCGACCGAAATCCCGAGGAATATCGTAACTATGTTGCAAAGTTCGTTCTGAACGGTTTTTGACAGTCTGTCGGTCACTCCGCATTCTTTAAGGAGGTTTCCGAGCATGAGACATCCGACGAGGGGAGCGGCGTCAGGTATGAGGAGCGAGACGAAAACCGTCACGACGATCGGGAAGATTATTTTTTCTTTCTTTCCCACGTTTTCGACAGGTTTCATCTCGATGCGGCGCTCTTTTTCGGTCGTGAGGAGCCGCATGATGGGCGGCTGTATCATCGGCACGAACGCCATGTAGGTATACGCCGCGATGGCTATCGGACCGAGCAGCTCGGGGGCGAGCTTTGACGTCGTGTATATTGCCGTAGGTCCGTCGGCTCCGCCGATGATACCGATCGACACAGCCTGCTCAAGCGAGAAAAGTCCGCCGGGGATTATCGCCGCGACAACGAAGGTCACGAAAATGCCGAGCTGAGCCGCGCCTCCGAGAAGAAGGGAGGAGGGATTGGCGATGAGCGGCCCGAAATCCGTCATTGCCCCTATGCCGATGAATATCAGACAGGGGTAAATCCCGAGTTTGACTCCGAGATAGAGATAGTCGAGCAGACCGGGGGTAATATCGCCGCCTCCGGCAAAATATTCCCACGATACGTGTCCGCTTTCAAATATCGCGGCGTGGAACATCTCGGCTCCCGGGAGATTGGTCAGGATTATTCCGAAAGCGATCGGGAGAAGAAGCAGCGGCTCGTATTTTCTGCCTATCGCGAGATAGAGCAGGAAAAAGCCGATCGCTATCATGATGAGGTTCTTCCATCCGCCGTCGGTAGTCACGAATTTATAAAAACCCGTGTTTTGCAGGAGTTCAAGAATATCGTTCATATCACTTTATGACGCAGAGGACGTCGCCCGCGGCGACCGCGGCACCCTTTGATACCTTATAACTCACGACTCCGTTAGACGGAGAAACGATCTCGTTTTCCATTTTCATCGATTCGAGGACGAGGAGGACGTCGCCCGCTTTGACGGACACGCCTTCGCCCCGGCTGATCCTGAGGACTGTGCCCGGTATCGGGGCTTTCACGGCGTTTCCGCCGTCCTGCTGCGATGATTTATCTTCGGCGGGACTGACGGACGGCGAGGAGTGTGCCGCTTCCGAGGCGTCGATCTCTTCTATTTCAACTTCATATTCTGTTCCGTTTATCACGATTTTGTACTTTTTCATGGTGTCCCCCGTTTCAGATTTTTTTGATTGATACTATCCTTATTGCCGAAACGTCGCTGCCGAGCTGTTCGGCTATCGCGGCTGATATAAGCGCGACGAGTGTCCCGTGGTCGATATCAGGAGCGCCCCTGCCCGGTATCCCCGGTGAGGGCGGCAAAACGTCTTTCCGTGCGGTGCGTCTTTTTTCAAAAGCCGAGATGATAACGTGCAGCAGTTTTATGACGCCTATCAGGATGACAAGGCTCACGGCGACCGTGCCGAGTCCCAGCAGAACGGTCAGAACTATCTTATACATAACGCCTCCGTAAAAACGTTTTTTGTGAAAAAAACACATTCTTCACATTTTACATTATACCACCGCAGCGAAAGTTTGTCAAGATTTACCGTTGATTTATTTCGGATATTATGGTAAAATAAACTGGTTATGTACGTAAAAAATGCGCCGGCGGACGGCGCGGAACGGATGATTTGAAATGAACGTCAATTTGTTCAGCCCATACGTGAGGGCCGCGAGGAGCGGCGAGATAAGATCCACCCCGGATGGTACCGTCGGTCTCGACTATGTCATAGCGATCTGTGACGGAGACGATTTTTCTCTGCTTTACGACGGGCAGTACTATCTCATAGCAAAACACGATATAGTTTTCCTGAGGCCGGGCGTGGTCTGCGGGTTCGACGAGGGCTTTTCGGGAAGGATAATCCATTTTGACATAGCGTTTGAGGACGACAGTCTCGACGG
>JAFZCF010000123.1 GCA_017552165.1 Clostridia bacterium | reverse complement strand
TCGCCGCCGACCGCGAGGCGGCGGACGGGCTCGCCGGGTAAAGGGGGAAACGGGCCATGGGCGGATTTTTCGGTATTGCTTCGGCGCGCGAATGCCTGCCGGACGTGTTTTTCGGAACGGATTATCACTCTCATCTCGGAACAAAGAGCGGCGGCCTCGCGGCGTTCGACCCGGCGCTCGGTCTTCAGAGAAAGATACATAACATCGACAACGCCCCGTTCCGCACGAAATTCGAGCACATTTTCTCGGAGATGAAGGGCACCTCGGCGATAGGGTGCATAAGCGACGGTGATCCCCAGCCGCTCGTCATCCGCTCGAATCTCGGGACCTACGCCATCTGCATGACCGGGATAATAAACAACGCAGAGGAACTTATCAATAACTATCTCTCGTTCAGCGGGGGACATTTCGGGGGCATGACCGGCGGCCACGTCAACAGCACCGAGCTGCTCTCGGCTATGATTAACCAGAAAAGCAGCTTTACCGATGGGATAAGGTTCGCGCAGAAGACCATCGACGGCACGGCGGCGATCCTCATCCTCAAGGACGACGGCACGCTCATCGCCGCGCGCGACAGATTCGGCCGGCTCCCCGTTCATATAGGCAAAAACGCCGACGGCTTCGCCGTGTCGTTCGAGTCCTTCGCGTACCAGAAGCTCGGATACGAGGACGAGCGCGAGCTCGGCCCCGGCGAGATCGTCGAAATAGACGCAAAGGGCGTGCGTACCCTCGCTCCGGCGGGGAACAAAAAGCGCATCTGCTCCTTCCTCTGGACGTATTACGGATACCCGACCTCGGACTACGAGGGGATAAACGTCGAGGAGATGAGATACAGAAACGGCGCCAAGCTCGCCGAGCGCGACCTCGAAACGGGGGCGGCCTCTGACGTCGACTACGTCGGAGGTGTGCCCGACTCGGGTACTCCCCACGCGATCGGCTACGCCAACCGCAGCGGAAAGCCCTTTGCGCGCGCGTTCATAAAGTACACGCCGACCTGGTCGCGCAGCTTTATGCCCGACGTCCAGACCGACCGCGACAGGATAGCCAAGATGAAGCAGATACCCGTCAACGCCCTGATAAAGGACAAGAACCTGCTCTTCGTGGACGACTCCATCGTGAGGGGCACGCAGCTCCGCGAGACCGTCGATTTCCTGTACGAGAGCGGCGCCAAGTCGGTGCATATCCGCTCGGCCTGCCCGCCCATAATGTACGGATGCAGATTTCTGAACTTCTCCCGCGCGACCTCCGACATGGAGCTCCTCGCGCGGCGGGTCATAGTCGAACTCGAGGGCGAGGAAGGGCTTAAACACATAGACGAATACAGCGACGGGGAGACGGAACGCGGCAAGGCGCTCCGCTCCGCGATATGCGAAAAAATGCACTTTTCATCGCTTGAGTTCCAGTCTCTCGAGGGGCTTATCGAGTCGATAGGGGCCAACCCCTGCGAGCTCTGCACCTACTGCTGGAACGGAAAGGACTGACGGGGATGATTAACGAAACGTCAAGATCGGACGCGTACGCGTCGGCGGGGGTCGACATCACGGCGGGATACCGCTCCGTCGAGCTCATGAAACAGCACATAAAGCGCACCGAGACGCCCGGAGTGGCCTCCGGAATAGGCGGCTTCGGCGGGCTTTTCGAGCCCGACCTTACCGGCATGAGCCGTCCGGTGCTCGTGTCGGGTACCGACGGCGTCGGGACAAAGCTCAAGATCGCCTTCCTCATGGACAGGCACGACACGGTCGGCGTCGACTGCGTCGCCATGTGCGTCAACGACGTGATATGCTGCGGGGCAAAGCCGCTGTTTTTCCTCGACTACATAGCCTGCGGGCGGAACGTGCCGGAAAAGATAGCCGACATCGTCAAGGGCGTGTCCGACGGATGCGTGGAGGCCGGGGCGGCGCTCATCGGCGGCGAGACCGCCGAGATGCCGGGATTTTATCCCGAAAACGAGTATGACCTCGCCGGCTGCTGCACCGGCATCGTCGACAGGGACAGGATAATCGACAGCGGGAGGATGAAGGCCGGCGACGTCATCATCGCCCTGCCGTCCTCGGGAGTGCATTCGAACGGCTTTTCCCTCGTCAGGAAGGTCTTTGACATCGGGCGCGCCGACCTCGGCAGGCCGGTGCCGGAGCTCGGAGGCAAAGGCCTCGGAGAGACGCTCCTCACCCCGACGAAAATATACGTAAAGCCCGTCCTCGCGCTGCTCGAAAAGATCGACGTCAAGGGCATATCCCACATCACGGGCGGCGGATTTTACGAGAACATACCGCGCTCCGTCCCCGACGGGCTGTGCGCGGAGATAGACAGAAAGAGCGTGAGGGTCCTACCGATCTTCGATCTCATAATGAAGACCGGCGGGATAAGCGAGCGCGACATGTTCAACACCTTCAACATGGGCGTCGGCATGAGCGTCGTCGTCCCCGAGGAGGAGGCGGACGAGGCGCTCGCGATACTCCGCGCGGGCGGCCTGAGTGCCTATACGATGGGCAGGATCGTCGCCGGCGGCGGGAAGATCCGCCTCGTGTGATACGGTGAAAAAAAGCGATGAACGAACGGATGACAGAGCGGAGAATAAAGGTCGCCGTCCTCGTCTCAGGCGGGGGGACCAACCTCAGAGCCCTTATCGACTTCGAGAGGTCGGGCGGGATGCCGTCGGCGGAGATATCCCTCGTCGTGTCGGACAACGCCGGCGCGTATGCCCTCAAGAGAGCTGAGGCGGCGGGCATAAAGACCGCCGTTATACCGAAAAAGGGGCTCTCCGCCGGGGAGTTCTGCCGCCTGCTGTCGGACTGCCTCGACGAAAACGGAGTTGAGCTCATCGTCCTCGCGGGATTTCTGACCATCCTCGACGGCGAATTCACGAAAAAATACGAGGACAGGATAATAAACGTCCATCCCTCGCTGATCCCCTCCTTCTGCGGAAAGGGATTTTACGGGCTCAAGGTCCACGAGGCGGCGCTTTCGCGCGGCGTCAGGGTGACGGGCGCGACGGTGCACTTCGTCAACGAGATACCCGACGGCGGGCGCATAATAGCCCAGAAGGCCGTCGCGGTCCTGCCGGATGACACGCCCGAGACGCTGCAGCGCAGGGTGATGGAACAGGCGGAATGGATAATACTTCCCGAGGCCGTGGAGACGGTCGCTCATTCGATACTTGGAGGCGGAAAATGAACGTTTACGAGACAAAGACCATAACCGAACTTATAAAGGGCAACCCCTACGTCGGGCGCGGCATAATAGTCGGCACCGACCCCGAGGGGGAGACCGTGATCGCCTATTTCATAATGGGAAGGAGCGAAAACTCGCGCAACCGCGTTTTCGAGGTAAAGGACGACGGGATATACACCCGCCCCTTCGACGAGTCGAAGGTGAGCGACCCGAGTCTCATAATCTACCGCGCCTTCGGCTGGGCGGACGGCGCGCTCGTCGTGACGAACGGCGACCAGACCGACACGGTCATCGAATGCCTCAAACGGGGAGAGAGCTTCGAGGCCGCCCTCCGCACGAGAGAGTTTGAGCCCGACGCGCCGAACTTCACCCCGCGCATAAGCGCGGTGGTCAGCGTCCCCGGCGGAGATTATAAAATGAGCATTTTAAAATCCGCGGATCCCGAGGGAAAAACCTGCGCGAGATATTTCTTCGAGTATCCCGGAATACCCGGGCTCGGTCATTTTATTCACACCTACGTGACGGACGGAAATCCGCTCCCGTCATTCTGCGGAGAGCCGGAAAGGGTCGCCGTGCCGTCCGATACAAAGGCGTTCGCCGACGGGATATGGGACGCGCTCGATCCCGACAACCGCATATCGCTCTTCGTCTGGAAGACCGACGGGAAGGGGAATACGGCGGTATATCTTAACAATAAGCACGACAGGAGATGACAGGGATGAAAGAATTTGAACTCAAATACGGATGCAACCCCAATCAGAAGCCGGCGAGGGTGTTCTCGGAGACCGGCGAGCTCCCCATCGAGATCCTCGGCGGGAGACCGGGATACATCAATCTTCTCGACGCCTTCAACTCGTGGCAGCTCGTGAAGGAGCTCAGGGAGGCGCTGGGCAAGCCCGCCGCCGCGTCCTTCAAGCACGTCAGCCCGACCT
>JAFZCF010000122.1 GCA_017552165.1 Clostridia bacterium | reverse complement strand
GCGTCTGACCGACGAGAGGAAGGCCGAAAACCGCAGGCACAGGGCCTCGCAGTCGAGCTCGCACCGTACGTTCTCGGCGCCTACGCACCACACCTCGCCGCGCTCCCTGTCGGGGCGGCAGGCGACGAAGGCCGTGCCGCTTTTCGTCCCGCCGAAGTCCACGCCCACGGTGAGCGGCAGACCGAAGGGCGCGCCTCCCGAAAAGAACGCCCCGGGGTCCTCTGCAAACCGCCTGTATATCAGCCCGTCGGGGCACACCCAGCGGCCGAGGATATATCTGTCGTAATACGGCGTTCCGGCGTACTCCTTTTTGAGCGACTCGACGAACTCCGGGCTGAGCGCCGGATTGTCGTCTATGACGTACTCCTGAAGGAACAGATCCGCCCCGCTTTTCAGGAAAGTATGGAACCAGTGCCGCGGGTCGGCGGGATTGCAGGTCCCGTCAAAGACCGAGCCGGGGAGGTCGAGTCGGGATTTGAGCATCTCGAAGACCTCCTCGCTCCACGACGTTATCTCGTCGCCGTAGGCGTAGGCGACGGAGCAGCCGCGCAGCTTCTCGGCCTGATCGGCCTTGCCCGCCCCTATGAGCCAGCACGTCCTGCCGAAGAGCTCGACCGTCCCGCCGTCGGTGGGGTACCCGACGAGCAGATCCCCCCATATCCCGCGCATCGGGTCTATCACGTTGCGGCAGAGCGTCCCGACGGTGTAGCCGAGGAGCACGACCGTCCCGTTTTCGGGGCAGGACGAGATGCGCATCGGGATGACGAAATAATCGCAGTACGTCTTCCCCGAGCGGACGGCGCCGGTCTTTACGTTCCAGCGCCGCGGCGGGGTTTTAAGGTACGTTATCTGCTTTTGAGTGAGCAAGGTTTTCCACAGCTTTCAACAGTTTCCGACGGAGTTTTCCACAGGTCCGACCGCGGATTTCCCGGCGGTTTCCTACGGGTTTTCCACAGGGTTTTCAACAGCCCGGCGGGCATCAGACCCCGAGGCGGCAGCGTATCTGCCTCACGACGAATATGATGACCTCGCACACGTCGGCCGGAACCGGCAGATCGCGCCCGAATATGCGGGAGGACGCGCCGCGTCCGAGCAGCTCGTCGAGCATGCCGCAGAACATGCGGGAGAGCTCCTCCGGGCTGTATCCGCCGCCCGTTATCTTCTCGTCCTCCTCGTCCACTCTTTTTGAGATGCCGACGATCTTGCCGAGCAGGGCGGCGTTCATGCGGAGCTCGAAGGAGACGCCTCCTATCACCATTCTTATCTTTCTGCCGTTCACCTCGAGGGTGTCTTTTCTGTATATCGCGTTTGTCATGTTTTTCTCCTTTCATGCGTTTATTGCGCTTTACGTATCGCGGCGGACTCCCGTCGCCTTTATATGTCTCATCCTCCGGCTTTGCCCGTCTGAAACGCACGGAGCCGCGCGTTGTCTCGGCTCCCCCCGTTGTGGGGAAGCTGGCATCTGAGCGGAGCGAAGATGACTGATGAGGGCGAGAGCAATCGCTTTAACCTTTTCAAAATCCTATGCGCTTGTCTTTTTACCCTCATCCGTCAGCTGACGCTGACACCTTCCCCACAGCGGGGGAAGGCGAGTTATCGCTCAGCTTTGCTCTAAACAAAGCAAAATATCGTTAGTAAAACGAAGGCATACACCGGGCCCCCTTGTGTAAAGGGGGCTGTCAGCCGTACGGCTGACTGAGGGATTGTAAAGTGATAGATTTACGGAGACAATCCCTCCGTCACGCTTCGCGTGCCACCTCCCTTTACACAAGGGAGGCTAAATCTCGGCTCCCCTCGAGGGGAAGCCGAGGATCGGGCCCCCTTGTGCGTCGGAAAAGCCGACCGGGGGATGTCAGCGGCGGACTCCCGTCGCCTTTATATGTCTCATCCTCCGGCTTCCGCGGGTATAGACCGTGACGGAGGTTATCTCAAATATCCCCGGGGAGGAGACGGCGGGCGCGCCGTTCCTCCCTGTGTTCTCAAAGGTGAAGCCGTCGCCCGGGCGGACGGTGAATCCGTCGGAGGGCGGGGCCTCCTCGTCCCAGTCGGACGGACTGACGTACCTCGCGTCCCTCACGCCGGAGAGGGGGATGTAGAGCGTTGCTCGGTCCTCCTCCCCTCCCGTCGTGAAGTCCACCTTTACCCTCGGCACGTCGCGGACGGCGACTGACGGGCCGCACTTTATCCTGAGCCGGGCGGTGTCGTCGAAATAGGCTAGACTCATCGGTACACCGCCCTTCCCATATAGCCCTCCGCCGTCAGGATGGAGAGCGTCAGCCCCGAGACGGGGATCCCCCCGACGGAATAGCACCTTTTCTCGTTCGACACGTAGGGCGTGCCTATCGAATAGTCGCCGAGACGCTCGTCGATGCCCGACGTGACCGTCGCCATGCCGCTGAGGGCGTCGGGGCCGCCCTGACCGAAGAGAGTCTCGGCCTCGTACGCGGCGGCGAGCCTTACCGGCTCGGTGACCTCGCCTATCGGGCGCGTCACTATCGCGTCGATGACGTGGGAGGCGGCCGCAGCGAGCGTCGGGAACTCGGTCTCGGGGATCTCCCTCCCGCCGAAGTCGGCGAGGTACCAGTCGTAGCTGATATATACGCGGTATACCACGTCATTTCCTCCTGAACAGCCAGCCGGATCGCCGCTCCGGCTCCTCCGACGTCGTCTCGGAGGAGAAGAAGGGGCAGTTTTTCGGCTCGGTCATGAGAGCGTCGGGGTTTTCCTTCACCAGCCGCTCGACCTCGCTCACGGGGTCGTCGGCCTCAGAGGCGAGGCGGCGTATCGCGTACCTCGCCATGCCCGAGCTGAACACGTATGAATCGAGGGCGGTCTCGAGCCGCGCGTCGGTCAGAGCCGCGTTCATCTCGGTCAGCCGCCTGTTTTCGAGGCGCAGCGCCTCGAGCTCCGCGGCGAGAGCTTCATTGTCAACGGTTTTCAGTATCTCGTCCATCGTCCGTTCTCCTTTCGGTCCCGCCCGTCTCGTAGGTTTTCGTCCCGCCGTCGGTCAGGCCGTCGCCGTAGGTGACCTTTATGCCCGTCTGCCCCGGTCTGCCGCCGTCGTAGAGCGTTCCGAACACGTCGAGCGCGTCGGTCAGACCGTCGAGGGCGGCGAAGAATCCGCGCCTCACGCGCTCGGCGAGGGAGAAGGTCTTCTGTCTCGACGCCCTGACCTCGGTCGCGGATCTCGCGACGGCGAGGGGGTCGGAAAACGTCCCGCGGGCGAGGCCCACGGCGTCCTCGTAGTGCATGAGCAGACGGTCGAGCCCTCTTATATACGAGGCGTCGCGCAGCTCGGGGTTGAAGATCTTGAAAAGCTCGCTCTGGGACGAGCACGCGTCGAGCATGTTGGTACGCCAGAGGCGCTCCTTGCCCTTCGGCAGCTCGGGGCGGCCGTCCTTTCCCATCCTGAACGCGTCGACGGAGGCGTCAACGGCGAGCTCGCCGCCCTCGTATTCCCATATCAGCCGGTCGAACTGCTTTTCGATCTCCGCGATGAGCTTTTCGCCCCGGCGGAAGAGGGGCGCGCCGTCCTCCGCCGCGCGGAAGACCGAGAAGAGCGGGGACGAAACGTTCTTTATCACCGTTTTCGGCGACATCTCCGCCCACTCCGGCACGTCGCTCAGACGGGCGTTCTCGATCCTCCCGGTCGAGAGGTCCTCCGACGTCACCGAGTTGGTCACCGTGTATATCCCGTCGCCCAGCTCGTGGAGCTCGCGCCTCTGATAAAACCTGCCGTTTTTCACCGCCCCGGAGACGAACTCGGCGCGGCGCGGAGTGCCCGAGGGGTCTTTTGACAGAACCCTGAACCTGTCGGGGCCGACGGTCTCTATCCCCGTCCCGCTGCCTTTGCCGCTCCTGTAAGGTTTCAGCGCCACCTCGCCGAGGCGGCAGGCGGCCTCCACCGATTTTTTGAGCGTCTCGGCGGCGTTTTTGGGACACGACGCGCCGGTTATCGCGAGCTCGAGCTCCGAGAGCACGAGCCGCGAGATCTCCGAGCAGGTGGCGGCGGCGACGCCGAGCCGCTCGTTTTTCAGCAGTCCGGCGTCGGCCGCGCGTTCGGGCGTCAGATACGGCAGGGGAGGCGGCGCGGAGCAGGGTCCGTTACCGTTCCTCGTAAGCATGGTCCGTCACCCGTCAGTCCTCGGGCAGGACGAAGGCGAGCCCCCTGTACCTGTTTTCGAGGATGAATACGTCCTCAAAGCTCTCTTCGTAATAGACGTATTTGCCGCCCGTCGCCGCCGTCGGCTCGTCGAGACAGGCGAACTGATAGGACACGGGGGTGATAACGCTGTCGGGGTGGACGAGGAACATCTGTATCTGCTCGGCGTCGCCGGCGGGCTCCACCCCCTCCGAGAGGTCGTACGCCGTTTTGAGGAACAGCGAGGGGACCTCGACGACCTTTACGCCGTCTATCGACAGCACCTCGCGCTCGAGCCCCGTCCCGCTCACGAGGCGGGAGCCGCCCGCGCTCTCTTTTATCGCGTTCTTGACGGCCGGCGTGACGTAGAGCACTCTCCCGCTCACGGGCACCAGCGCCTCGGTCATTCCGGCCATCAGACCGTCTAAGACGGCCATGACGTTGTCGGAGCTGAGCTCTGCCCTCACGACCTCCCCGCCGAGCTCGGTGAAGTCGCCGAAGAGCTTTGAGACGAGAT
>JAFZCF010000121.1 GCA_017552165.1 Clostridia bacterium | reverse complement strand
TCAATCTCTCAACCTTTCCTGTTGTTATCATGACTTTCGCTGAATCTCCGAATATCGTGTTTGCGAGATGAAAAAAGGTGTTTTCGATAAAAAGAATTATTATATTTTAGTACCGATTGTAACGGCAGAAAGTCTGACAAGTATTGATTTAACTGAACATATAAGCGGCGCGTTGCGCCGCTTTTTGTTTGCGGGGGTTGAAAAAACCGGCGGGATGTGGTATAATTGCTCCGTATAAAGGAAAGAATGGTTTTCCCCGCCTGAGGTGCGGGATGAGGAGTACGGAAAATGGATTTTGAAAGCATACTGAAGCTGCTCGGAGGCGTCGCCCTGTTTCTTTACGGGATGAAGCTCATGGGCAACTCGCTTGAAAAACTCGCCGGGTCGCGGCTCAAAAAGATACTCGGCAGTCTTACGTCAAACAAATACAAGGGCTTTATTCTCGGTCTCGGCGTGACGGCGGCGATACAGTCGTCGGCGGCGACGATCGTCATGGTCGTCGGCTTCGTCAACTCGGGGCTCATGTCCCTCGTCCAGGCGACGGGCGTCATATTCGGCGCCAACCTCGGTACGTCGGTGACAGGGTGGATAATCTCCGCGAGCGGAATCAAGAACTCCGGCGTGATATACTACGCAGTCCTCGCCGCCGGCGTTTTCATGTTCTGGTTCCTCAAAAATAAGAAGATCAAGAACACGGGGCTCATCCTGACGGGGTTTTCGATCCTCATGATAGGGATGCAGACGATGTCCGCTGCCGTGTCGGGGATATCGGAGAGCGACGTGTTCTCCCGGGTCGTGCATTTCATGTCGAACCCGCTGCTCGGTCTGCTGCTCGGCGTCGTGTTCGCGGTGATACTCCAGTCGTCCTCGGCGTCGGTCGGCGTAGTTCAGTCCTTTGCGGCGGCCTCGCCGCTGCCGCTCGCGCTCTGCATACCCTTCGTCATGGGCGCGAACATCGGTACCTGCTCGACCGTCCTCATCTCGTCGATAGGCGCGACGAAGGACGCGAGGCGCGTGGCGTTCCTCGATCTGCTTTACAACGCCCTCTCGGTGGCGGTGCTCCTGCCCGTCTACTGGCTGCTGACAAAGATCATCCCGACGGGATATATAGACGGACAGGCGAACGCGGTCGGAATCGCGATTGCCAACACGGCCGTCAAGGTCCTTCAGATACTTATAATCTTCCCGCTCGACCGCTTGCTCGTCAGGATGGTCAGGAAGATGCTCCCCGACAAGGCGGACGACGCCGACAAGAGCTCGCTCCTTGACGAGCGTCTCCTCGTCACCCCGCCGGTCGCGCTCGGAAGAGCCCGCCAGGTCGTCGACGCGATGGCCGTCGACGTCAGGAAGAACGTCCACGACGCCTTCGAATGCCTCGACGGATACAGCAACGAGAAATTTGCCGAGGTCGTCGAGGGCGAGGACCGTTCCGACATGTACGAGGACAAGATAGGGACGTATCTCGTCCGGCTCTCCTCGACTGATCTGACCGAGAAAGAGAGCGCGGAGTCGAATCTCCTGCTCAAGGTCATAGGGGACTACGAGCGTATGTCCGACCACGCGATGAACGTCGCCTCCTCCGCCCAGGAGATGCACGAAAAGAAGATAACCTTCACCGGCAAGGCGAAGGCGGAGCTTTCCGTCATGATCTCGGCGGTCGAGAAGATAATAGACCTCGCCTTCGGCGCGTTCGCCTACAACGATATAGCCGTCGCGCTCGAGGTCGAGCCGCTTGAGGAGGTCGTCGACAACCTCAAGGAGCAGATAAGGCAGAACCACATCAACCGCCTGCAGCGCGGGGAATGCACGATAGAGCTCGGCTTCGTCCTGACCGACGTGCTGACGGACCTCGAAAGGATCTCCGACCACTGCTCTAACCTCGCCTGCTACGTAATCGAGTCGGCGCGCAACGACATGGATCTCCACGAATACCTGAACAACCTCAAAAAGGACGGCGGAGACTTCGCGAAAATGTACGAGGAGTACAAAAAGACCTATTCGATCAACTGAAACCAAATATAACAAAAACGGACAGCCGAAAAAGGCCGTCCGTTTTTTTCTTATTTTTCAGGCGGCAGATTATAACCTGTCCCTGATAAATTTTATGACGCGGCCATCCCATCCGAGCGAAAAATCATCCTTACTGTACCATTTGGAAAAAACCGGATGTGAACTGACCTTGCCGTAAATGTAGCGAAGGGCTTCTATGTAGCTATCAAAATCATTGGCGATCAGCTTGGTTGCGCGGATTAACGTTTGAGATTTGTATCCGTCATAGAAATCGTTGATCTGTCTTGATATGTAGTTAACGCCGCCCATCCCCAAAAGCTCATTACTTTCCGTCAATCTGAACGTTTCGGCAATTTTAACATGCAGGATAAAATGTTCCAACAAGTTACAGTAAACGAGCCGATCAGCTTTTTGATACGAGAAAGGGTATTTGACCGCGAGTTTCGAATCGGAAAGTTTTATTGCCTTGTCTTCGTCGATATGATGGATATAAAGTCCTTCGGATGATCTTACTATTCTCTTGTTTTTGGAAATGCAGCTGTCGGAGAGAAAATAATCGCCATATGCTTTCCCGTATTTTGTCAAAAGGACGGCAACCGCGTCATCGTATGAACCATTAAGCAGTTTCGAGTAATGGTCTTTTCCGGAATAATAGAGAGGCTCATCTGCGGGAACAGTTTTTATGCTCGAATAATCTGTTTCATATTTTTCGTACTTTTCTGTGTTGGTCTTTTTACGAAAATCAGTTTGATAATCAGCGTGATAATCTTTTTCACTGTCTACATCGTTTGTTTCAGCTGAAAAATCATCTTTTTCATCGCTTTCATCGCTGAAATTTTTTTCCGTATATTTTTTGTCGAGATCCTCTTTGCCCTCAAATGACGAATCGTTACTTGAGGTCTTCTTTCCTTTGATTCTGTCGATTTCCTCAGCGATAAGATCTTTAAGCTTTGAAGTGTCAATCTCAGTTTCTTTTTTCTCAATCTCCGCGGCGACGGATTTGTCCGCGAAAGTATCAAATATTAACTGCTTTCCTTCAAGAAGATTGTTGATTTTTTCATCAAGCGTGTTCTCGCAAAGCAGACGGTAAACCAGTACGCTTCTCGACTGGCCCATTCTGTATGCCCTGGAGATTGCCTGATTTTCAATTGACGGTTTTAACTGCGGCTCACAGATAATAACAACGCTCGCCGCCTGAATATTTAATCCCGTGCCTCCGGACATAATCTGGCAAACAAGAGAAGTCCCGGGGTCGGATTGTTCAAACTCGTCAATTATTTCCTGTCTTCTGTTTGAATTGAGTTCGCCGGTAATGGGGTTTAAACAGCTCTCGCCGAGCAATGCTTTAATTTTTCTGATTGTGTTAAGGAAAAACGAAAAAATAAGAATCTTTCTTCCGTTGCTTTTGGCTTCATTTATTATTTCAAGCATGCGGAGGGCTTTGCATGATTTTCTCAAATCATCACAATTCCATGACAACTGACGGATGGTCATATAATGCGCGCCCTCAAGCAGAAGATTTTCGTATTCGTTTTCTTCCTCTCTCAGCATTTCGCACCATTCATTGCTCTCAACCAGCTCCGGCAACTCTGTCAGGACGTCTTCGCGTTTTCTTCTGTAATAAACCGGAGATATTTCGTTTCTGAATTGTGAAGCGGTAACCAAGAATTTTATAGATTCAATTTTTGCGGCAATTGAAGGATTAAGAGTCTTTATAAGCCCGACCATCTCGTCAACATTGTTTTCGAGAGGGGTACCGGTCATAAAAAGAACTCTGTCGGCTGAACCACAAATGCGTAAAACGTTTCTTGTCCTTCTTGCGGAAGGGTTTTTAATGTAGTGCGCTTCATCAACGACGATTTGGCTGAATCGGAATCCGTCGCTGAATTTGAAACAGCCCGCAGATTCATAGTTGGTTACCGCGACACCGCCATATTTCACCCACGAGGCAAAAGCCCTCGATTTGTCGTTTCCATGAACTAAAATCGGTTTTAATTTGCTGTGCTTTGCTATTTCACGGCACCAGTTTGTCAAAACGCTCGCCGGACAAACAACAACAAAGTGCGTCGCCCCGGTGTTTTTCAAAGAAACCATCGCGGCAATGGCCTGGATAGTTTTACCCAGTCCCATTTCGTCTCCCAAAAGTACCCTGCCTTGATGTAAAATATATTTTACTCCCCACTCCTGAT
Organism: Clostridia bacterium; assembly: GCA_017552165.1. Next base: position 6,281 of record JAFZCF010000121.1, on the reverse strand, counting down.
ATCTTCTCAAGGTGCAAAGAAGTCCGTCCGGATATATACACTCGTCCTGAATTTGCCTCGCGAGGTCTTCGGGTAATCCGTACAGAGAATTATCGTTGCCGAGAACTCCGGGGCATATATCTTCAAGCGCGTTATAGAACGCTATCGAGTTGTGCTCAAAAGAGTCCCAGGCGGTTTTTTCATCCTTTTGGAATTGCTGTAAGCGAGACAGCGAATCGGAAACATTCAAATAGTATTCGCCGGTCAGCCGCCTTTTTAATGAATCATATGAGTTAATTACTTGAGATTGAACGTCGCTCGGCTCAAACGGCCACGTAAGGGCGTTATTATGTCTTTGAACTGTTTCGATTTCTTCCGAAATTATGGGATCGTTTTCGCCTAAGAGCGCAATAACGCTATTGTTGACCTCTTTGAAATAAATTGTTTTATACAGCGCGGAAACAACACCAGACGCGGTCTTGTTTTTATCGTCGACGCTTAACTGGATTTTAATCTTCTTCTTTGCTTCGTTGGCGATTCCGCTGGCCGTATCCTTTATCGTGTAAGCTTTATCGTAACTGATTCCGTATATCGAAGCCAATGACGCCTCGCTTGCGGTATATATATCTGCAATATTGCTGTATCCCGCGTCGAGCAGCGCTTTTGTCCGGATTCCTTTCTTGTTTCTGTTCAATTCGTCGACCGAAATTGATTTAAGCAACTCCAGTAATTTTGATACCACCATTTTTTCAACAGCGGATTTTACTTCATTTTTCGATTTATCGGTTAATGAATTGATTGTGCCGGCGCATTTATTTATCTCGTTTCTTTGGTTCCAAATACGGTTTGTGTCAAAAAGTTCCGATCGGTCAATATTGCTCTCTGAAATTGTTTTATAAATCTCAAAGCAATAGCGGTCTCTCCTGTTTTCAAAATCGGCTTTTATTATATCTGAACTCGGATTTGAAAATGACATCAAAAAATCAATATCTTCCGTAATGTGCAGCTCAGACACAATTTTATCGAGACCGGCAAAATAACCGGCCGCATCTATAGAGGCCGATTTTCTGTTTTTTGAAGAGAAAGCCCATGTCAGGCCATTTGAAGCCGCGGACAGTTTCTTCATATTTTCGTATATATCTGCGTAAAAGACTTGCAGGAAATTTTGACAGTTATCGCTTTTTTCCCTGCAGGAAATTAGTTCATATTCCATGCAGACAAGCTTATTAAACGAATAAAAGGGATCGACTTTTTCTACTCCTTTAATGTCTCTATTGGAATAAGCTATAAACTTGTTTTTGTTAATTCGCAGATATTTTTTTATTTCATCCAGTATTTTACCTGTGTTATTGATACACTTTGTTGCGGAAGAAATGAGCTTTTTGTATTTGCTTTTTATTTCGGATGTGTTATACGGTCTGACCAATTCGTTTTTGCTCATTAAATTGATTTTTGCTCCAACTTGATGTAAAAAATGAAATAACGTGGGCTTACCCCTTCATCGATTCGGCGAAGGCGGCGAAGATCTTACGGCTGTTTTCGTCGGTTTTGTAGGAAAACTCGGGGTGCCACTGGACGGCCCAGAGGAAGCGCCGTCCGGGCATGAACACAGCCTCGGTTATCCCGTCGGGCGCCGTCGCCATGACCTCGAGCCCCGGGGCGAGATCTTTTATCGCCTGATGGTGGAAGCTGTTCACGGGCAGGACGTCCCTCCCGAGGAGGGTGCGGAGCGGGGAACCGCTCGCTATCGCCACGTCGTGTACCGGCCTGTCGTACGGCGCGCTCCCGTGGTGATTGATCTCCGACGGGTGCTGAAGCGGGAGATCCTGATAAAGAGTCCCGCCGAGCGCGGCGTTGATGAACTGTATTCCCCGGCAGATTCCGAGCGCCGGCTTGTCGCTCTCAAGGGCGAGCTTAAGGACCACGGCCTCCATCCTGTCGCGCTTTTCGCATGACGAAATGAGGCCGTCGAGCGGCTTTTCGCGATATAGTTCGGGGGACACGTCGTGCCCTCCCGTAAAGAGGAATCCGTCGCAGAATCCCGCCAGCCGGGCAATCTCCGCCCCGTCGGTCAGAAACGGGAAAATAAAGGGTATCGCCCCCGCCCGGCTCAGCCCGTCGAGATATCCCGGCAGCATCCACAGACTGTCCTTCTCATCGTCCCAAAGCGGCATGACGCCGACGACGGGCTTTTTTGTCTCCATTTTTAAGGTTCCTTTCAGATGCCCGGCGCGCCGGGTTTTTATCCGACCGTGAAGTTTTCCGTCCTCAGGTCGCAGTAGTATCTCCCGCTTTCGGCGGTGAATTTAAGGACGCAGTAGTCGGGGTCGGTAACGCCGTCCTTATAGAACACCGTGTCGCCCCTGCGCCATATTGCGTTCTTGGTCTCCTGATCGGTCAGGACCTCCATTTTGCCCCTCAGCATGACGCCCGTGTACCTGAACAGGCCTTTGCGATAAAAATATATACAGGCGTTTGGATTTTTCAGATACTGCCCGACGCGCATCGACGACGTGTTTGTCGAAAAATAAAAATATTTCAGCCCGTCGGTCTTTCTCGGCCTCAGCATCGCCTTGACGTTCGGGAATCCCTCACCGTCTACCGAGCAGATAAAGGCGACCTGCCGTCTCCCGATGAATTTTTCGATTTTGCTCTTATCCATTCGTCTCCTCCGCGTGCGCGCCGATGATCTTTTCCATCCATATCATGTCGTACCACCGGCCGAACTTTTTCGCGCATCCGTGAAACCTGCCGACGGTCCGAAAGCCCAGATGCTCGTGAAAATCCGCGCTGTTTGTCGTGAGATATTCGTCCTCTTTTTCGGGATAAGCGACGCAGGCGTAGAGGTTGACGATCCCGATTTTTTTGAGCTCGTCCTCAAGCGCGGCGTAAAGCGCGCGTCCGAGCCCGCCACGGCGGGCGCCCCGGTCGATATAAATGCTGACCTCGCAGGAGGGGTCGTAGGCCGCCCGTTCCTTAAGAGGCCCCGCGTAGGCGTAGCCCTCCGTCCTGCCGTTCCTCACGATGACGAGATAGGGATATTTTTTCAGAGTGCGCTCTATCCTGCCGGCGAACTCATCGACCGAGGGGACCTTGTATTCAAAAGAAATCGCGGTCTCGGCGACGTAGTAGGCGTATATCTCCCTCAGCCGCCCGGCGTCCTCTCTTTTTGCCGTTCTTATTTCAATCATGATCTGCCTTCGTCCGACGGTCCCGGTTCGCCGGGATCTTTCGCTTTTTTCCCGCGCGCGGCGCGCTTTTTTCTGCGCTGTTCGCGGTTGTCCTTTTCGGACTCGAAGATCTCGACGGCGGCGTCGGTCAGCTCGTCGGACCAGACCTTTCCGGCCGACATGACGCTCGCCCACGGGCAGAGCTTTCCGTATTCGTCGTCAAAAACGACGGTGTACGGCGGGCCGCACCGGTCGTCCACCGACATATAGAGGTGCCGCCCGTCGCGCATAACGTCGTATGCCGCTCCCTCGCGCATCGAAACGTCGAGCCGGTCGAACATTTCTTTCGTCAGCTCAAAAAGGTGGTAGGACATTATCCCGCCGTTTTCTCCGAAATATCTTTCGTTTTCCTCGTCGTAAAAGGCGTTCCAGCCCGAGCCCTTTTTTATTTTCATTTCATTCGCTCCATTCGAGATGAAAAGACAGGGAGGCGCAGTCGCCGAGGGCGGCGGAGAGGACCTGTTCCGATGCGCTTCCGATCTTTGCGAGGCGGGTGAAGCGCCGCGGGCTTTCGCCGTGAAAAACGCCTATCCGGTCCCCGTCAACGAGCATAACGTCCCCGGGCGCCGCCGTGACGCCGTCGCATTGCGGCAGATCCCAGGGGAGGGCGCCGGCCTTACCGGCGCCGTCGAGGTCCGACGCGCAGACTATGATACACGCCGGGCTGAGCTTTTCGATAAACGCCCTCGCCGAGGGGTTGTTTTCAAGACTCGCGTAGAACGTTTTCCCGCACGCCCTGACGACGAGCACGCACGTCGGCCTTATCGCTTCGATCATATCTTTTTTCACGGTTTTTCCTCCGTCAGGTGTTTTCGGTCGTTCCGCGGGCAGAGAGATCGTCCCATCGGCCCGGCGGCGAACCCGGTCGGTATTCCCGGCGTGTCGCGTTTCCCGCCGGATTTTATTTTATCATTATTTCGCGCGTTTTTCAAGTGGAGAGGCCGTGATCGGGGCGTTTTTTGCGCTTAGGAGGTCGGTGAGCCGGCCCTTCCTGCGAAACGGAGGCGATACGCGATTTCGGTTTGATTTCCGCACCCCGCACCGCTATAATCCTTACGTGCGCGGGAAAAAAGCACGTCGGACGGGAAAGGCGTAAACATGAAAAAGTTAATCACCGAAAGTAAATGGAAAAAGATATTTGACGAAACGGCCGAAGGACTTTGCGAAACAGACGAAAACGGCAACGGTATTTATTCACGGGAAAACTTTGAAGAAAGGATACACCGTATAATCGCCCTTCCGGAATACGGGGTAATCGGCTTCGGCCGCCTCGGGGATAAAGTAAAAGAGGCGATCAGACGCCGGCGGCTCAGGCGCCTGAAATGCGGAAAACTGAGACCGACGCCCGACGGCTCGTTCGAAGTAGCGGGCATATCGTGGGACGTTCACTGGCAGACCGACCGATTTCTCGCGATAATCCTGAGGGATTATCTGAGGTTTTTCATCAAAAACACCCCCGCGATCGGGAACTGCGTTTTTGACGACGGACGCGAAGACGGCGCCGCCGACCGTTGGGAGCTTTGGGAAAATCTCGTAAACGGGACGGCCGACGAGTTTGACGAGCTGCGAAAGCTGACCGAAAATGGTTATCCCCGCGGGGACGACGACCTCCGTAAACAGAAAGAACTGACCGACAAGGCGTTTGCCGATCTCGCAAGGATCTTCGGGGATCTGAGTTGGTGAGCATCGAAAAGACGAGCGTATGAAAAGCAGAATTGTTTTTGAAACGGAAAAGCCGAAAAAGGAGACGGAAATCGTAAAGTTCGGCAGGTATCCGCAGACGGAGGACGGCGTCGTCGCAGATATCGAGTGGCTCGTCCTGGGTAAAACGGGCGGTATGGCGCTCCTTATAAGCAAATACTCGCTCGACTGTGCGTCTGACGAAAAACGCATTGAACCTGATGAAAAGTGGGAAAAAAGTTCTCTGCGAAAGTGGCTCAACACTTCGTTATACAAAACGGCGTTTAACCGTGATGAACAGAGTGCGATAATTCCCGCGGTTCTTGAAAACCGAAACTTCGTATGGGATTGGCGTACAGATTGGAGTTGTGACGGAAAGCGCACAGCCGACAGGGTGTTTATTCTCAGCCAAGCGGAGGCTTACCGATACTTTGACAGGGACGAGGGAAGCCTTAAATGCCGGAGTACGCCGTATTGTCGTTCGCGGGGAGCGCTCAGCGACGACGACTGCTGCTGTTGCTGGTGGCTGCGTGAAGGTTTTGGAGGCTGCTATGCCACGCTTGTCTCTCCTTACGGCGATGTCGATTATTTGTTTGACATGCGGCACGCCCGGGGTACGGGCGGTGTGCGCCCTGCCGTGTGGGTGAATCTTTCACGACTTTTTCATCGCCCGGAGCCTGCGGGCAACTCGTTTTACGGTGCGAGCGTCGCCGTTACGGGACAAGTGAACGGAATGAGCCGCAGGAACGTTGCCGACCGGCTTAAGCGTCTCAATGCCACGGTGAGCGGATACGTCAACGAAAAAACGGCGTATCTGATAGTCGGCGCATCACCCGGAGTGAGAAAACTCTCAAATACGCTCGATGACGGCATGGTAATAGACCGCTGCCTGCTCACGGACGGTGCCAAAGTGATATTCGAGGCATCGGCTGATATACACGTTTTTGACAACAGCGGGAACAAAAGTTTTTTGAAGTATCTCATGTCAAAAGACATGCGTATAGTCGATCTGTATTTCGATGAGGTCAAAACGGAATCGGGTTCGTGGCGCAGGTTCGAAAACGTCTCCGCAAGAAACGGGAAATACCGCGTTGAATGCTCATATGATGCAGACACCGCGCATAAAACATATAAGTCCGTTCAATTCCTGTTTGAAGACTTTGACAGGCACGTCGCGTCCTGGAAAATCCCAGAAAATCCGGAAACAAGCAGCGATCCCGCATACTTTATCGAGGGCGTAAGAATCGCGGTCATGGACGACGGGACGGAAGTCGAACTTTGTCTCTGGCATGACAATGAAATGAACATTTCTTTTTGGGATGTATCTACCGACAAAGAAACGTTCAACAAAAAAGGCGAAAAAAGCTTTGTCGATTATCTGAAAAGAAAGGG
>JAFZCF010000120.1 GCA_017552165.1 Clostridia bacterium | reverse complement strand
TGAAAAACTTGCGGACCTCCTTTTTCCCGAAGTGACGGAAACGCCGGAGGACCTTGAAAAAAGATACCCGGAGCGCTCTCTGCCGGAGGGCGCGAAGGTCACGCGCTTCGCGCCGAGCCCGACGGGGTTCATACACCTCGGGGGCATCTACGGCGCGCTCATCGACGAGCGCCTTGCCCATCAGTCCGGCGGGATATTCTATCTCAGAATAGAGGACACGGACTCAAAGCGCGAGGTGGAGGGCGCGGCGGGGCAGCTCATATCGACCCTTTCCGACTACGGTCTCAAATTCGACGAGGGCGCGACGGTCGGGTGTGACGGCGAGCCCGCGGATATCGGCGGCTACGGCCCGTACAGGCAGAGCATGAGGCGCGACATATACCGCGTATACGGCAAAAAGCTCGTTTCGGAGGGCCACGCGTATCCCGTTTTCATGACAAGGGACGAGCTCACCGAGCTCAATTCGACAGACAAGAAGGCCGAGGTAAAATCCAAGGTCTGGGACGACGCGGCCAACGAATCACGTTTCGACGAACAGAAAAAAAACAGGGAGATAACCCTCGAAGAGGTCGAAAATCACATCAAAAACGGCGATCCCTTCACCCTCCGCATCCTCGCCGACGGCGACGGGGAGCGCAAGGTTAAGGTGAACGACCTTGTCCGCGGCGCGCTTGAGATCCCCGAGAACGACGAGGATTTCGTCCTGCTCAAGTCCGACGGGATACCGACGTATCATTTCGCCCACGCGGTCGACGACCATCTCATGAGGACGACGCACGTCATCCGCGGCGAGGAATGGCTCCCGAGCCTGCCGAAGCACGTTCAGCTTTTCCGCTATCTCGGTTTCAGACCGCCGAAGTATCTCCACACGGCGCAGATAATGAAACTCGACGAAAACGGGAACAAGAAGAAGCTCTCAAAGCGCGATCTCGGTCTCGACATGAAGGACTACGAGCGCGGCGGGTACGATCCGGAATGCGTCTGCGAGTACGTCATGACGCTCCTCAACTCAAACTTTGACGAATGGCGCCTCGCAAATCCCGATCTTCATTATACCGAATTCCCGTTCTCGATTAAAAAGATGTCGAACTCTGGCTGTCTGCTCGACCTCGCAAAGCTCGGTGACGTCTCTAAAAACGTCATCTCGAGGATGACGGCGGAGGAGGTTCTCATAAAACTCGAAAAGTGGACCGCCGGTTTCGACGCGCAACTTCACGATCTCATCTCCGGCGACAGAAAATACGCTCTTTCGATTCTGTCGATAGGCAGAGGCGGCAAAAAGCCGCGCAAGGACATAGCCACATGGCGTGACGCCCGCGACTATATGAGCCCGTTCTACGACGAGCTGTTCGAAATGAAGGACGCCTTCCCGGAGGGGTTCGATAACGGCGACGTCGTCGGCGTGCTCTCCGATTTTCGTTCGTTCTATAACGAGTCGGACGATTCCGCGGCGTGGTTCGCCGGCGTGAAGTCGATAGGCGAAAAATACGGCTTCTGCCCGGACATGAAGCTTTATAAGGCGTCGCCGGAATCGTACAAGGGCAGCGTAGCCGACGTTTCGTCCTTCCTCCGCGTCGCCGTGACGGGACGGATGAACTCCCCGGACCTTTATACGCTCATGCACGTCCTCGGCAGAGACAGGACGCTTTCGCGCATAGACGCGGCAATTTCCTTGCTGGAGCATAACTCATGAATTACGATTTTTCACAGGAAAAGAATTTCATTCACGATATCATCGACGCCGACCTTGAGGCCGGGGTAAACGACACGGTCCACACACGTTTTCCTCCGGAGCCGAACGGATATCTTCACATCGGCTCGGCAAAGGCGATATACATCAATTATTCCACAGCTAAGAAATACGGCGGCAAGTTCAATCTCCGTTACGACGATACCAACCCGGCAAAGGAGGACGTCGAGTACGTTGATTCGATACTCGAGGATCTCCGCTGGCTCGGCGCCGAGCCGGACGGCGGCATTTTCTACGGATCCGACTATTTCGGCAAATGCTACGAGTTCGCCGTGGCGCTCATCAAGGCGGGGAAGGCGTACGTATGCGACCTCAGCGCCGACGAAATGCGCGAATACCGCGGAACTCTGACCGAACCGGGGCGCGAAAGCCCCTACAGAAACCGCACGGTGGAGGAGAATCTCGACCTCTTCGAGCGCATGAAAAACGGCGAGTTCCCCGACGGGGCGAAGACCTTGAGGGCAAAGATCGACATGTCGTCGCCGAATCTCAACATGCGCGACCCGGCGATATACCGCATAGTCCACACTCCCCATCACAGACAGGGGGACAAATGGTGCATTTACCCGCTGTACGACTACGCCCATCCGCTTCAGGACGCGCTCGAGGGAATAACCTATTCGCTCTGCTCGATAGAGTTTGAGAACCACAGACCGCTCTACGAGTGGGTTGTCGACAACGTCGGCGAGTGTATCGGCGGCTTTGATCCCAAGCCGATGCAGAGAGAGTTCGCGCGTCTTAACGTCACGTACACGGTGATGAGCAAGCGATATTTGAGAAAGCTCGTCGAGGAGAAGCTCGTCGACGGCTGGGACGACCCCCGTCTGCCCACGCTCTGCGGCCTCCGCCGCCGCGGAGTCACCCCGAGCGCGATCTTCGATTTCGTCCGCCGCGCGGGTATCGCCAAGACGTTTTCCATCGTCGACATCGAGCTCCTCGACCACTGTGTAAGGGAAGAGCTCAATCAGACGGCGGAGCGCAGGATAGCGGTGCTCGATCCGGTAAAGGTCGTAATAACGAACTATCCGGCGGACAGAACGGAATATTTCGAGGTCAGGAACAACCCGAACGACGAGCAGGCGGGGACGCGGCTTCTCCCGTTTACGCGGGAGCTCTATATCGACCGCGACGACTTTGCCGAGGTCCCGCCGCCTAAGTTCTTCCGGCTCAGGCCGGGCGGGGAAGTGCGTCTGATGGGCGCGTATATCATCCGTCTCGACGAGGTTGTAAAGGACGCCGATGGGAGTGTGACCGAGCTTCGCTGCTCCGCTGATCTCGAAACCGGGAACGGCAATCCGGCGGACGGCAGGAAAATAAAGGGCACGATACACTGGCTCTCGGCCGCGCACAGCGCCGAGGCGTCGGTCGTGCTGTACGACAAGCTTTTCACGATAGCTAACACGGGCGACATCCCGGAAGGGAAGACCTACGACGATTATCTCAATCCGGATTCGCGGAGGGAGATCGGGGGCGTAAAGATCGAGCAGTCGCTTGCCGCGGCAAAACCCGGCGAGGCGTTCCAGTTCGTACGGACGGGATATTTCACGCCGGACCCGAAAAATCCGGGTGTCTTCATCCGCACCGTGACGCTCAAAGACGGTTATAAACCGCAGTAAACGTATTTTTTGCCAAATACAGAAAAAAGTACTTTACAAAACGGACGGAAAGTGATATAATACCGTCCGCATCTGGGTGTGGCGCAGTTGGTAGCGCGCTACCTTGGGGTGGTAGAGGCCGCTGGTTC
>JAFZCF010000119.1 GCA_017552165.1 Clostridia bacterium | reverse complement strand
TTAGGAAAAGCTTGTGCTGAAAATGCGGCCCGGTGTCCCCTGAAAGCCGCATACACGTATATTATACCACAAGCCGCCGCGTATGTCAACATTATCCGGCATGCCGTTAATTGTGGCGAAACACCTTATTCAAAAGACCTCTTTTGGCTTCCAAAAGAGGTCTTTTGCTGGCGGAGAAGAAGGGGATCGAACCCTTGCGCCGGTTGCCCGACCTAACAGTTTAGCAAACTGCCCCCTTAACCCCTTGGGTACTTCTCCAAAGCGGGCATATTATATCACATATCCCCGCATTTTACAAGCCCTAAATATTAACTTTCTGTGAATATTTTGCAATCAGGCAAGATCGTCGCCGCGAACGCGCTTCGCGATGAAAGGCACAGCCCCGATGGCGGCGCCGACGACCGCCGTGACGACGATCTCGGGTATCATGTAAAGGCCGTTATATACAGCCGAATAGACGACGGCGAGGCCGGTCCCGCTGAATCTCGAAAGAATACCCTCGGACATCGAGGCGAACCACGTCCCGGGATAGGTCTCGGCGGCGTCGGTAAAGAACCATTCGGCCCACTGTCCGAAAAATATCCATCCCGAGAATATATGAAAAACGTATCTCGCCGTGAGGCCGATTATCGATCCGAGCGCGAGCTTGACCGGGGCGTGTCTGTTCTTTCTGACAATTCCCGAGAGTCCGACCGCTGTGTAGGCGATTATATAGTCGAGGAGCAGCATGAGGACCGTCTCGTACCAGTGGTCCATCATGAGACTCGAGGGATGCTTGGCAAAACCGGTTATGAGCTGTATCACACCGGTGACCAGCCCGGCGAGCAGACCCTGCCCGAGACCGTATCTGACCCCGATATAGACGAGCGGAAGGCAGGAAACGAGCGTGACCTTACCGCCGAACGGGAGCTGTAGAAACGGGATCAGATCGCTCACGATGGAAAGCGCGAAGGCGAGCGCGACCATTATCGCCGTTTCGACGAGCTTTTCGGTTTTTTTGTTTTTCATTGGACAAAACACCTCCAAAAATAAACTCCGCACGCGGGCAAGCGTGCGGAGAAAGTCTCAAAAACGACATAAACTTCCTACGCCGGAATTACCCGTATCAGGTTCGAGGGACCGCGCTTGCGCGCATCTCAGCCTTTTGGCGCCCCTGTTATGTGCAGACGGGATTATACCACCGGCGACGTCGTTTGTCAAGTGTTTTCTTTTGGTTTGTAAAACAGTTTTTCAAGCAAGGCGTCGAGCTTTGAAAGCAGCTTTCCGAGATTGACGAGCCGGAACAGGCCGCGGCGGATAAGGTCGATAAGGGAGCATACCGTGAAGATGACGAGCGCCGCGCATATCGACTTGAGCGAGAGCAGATACCACGGGTCGGCGGCGAAGGATTTCGCAAAGCCCTTTACCAGGTCGTCCCAGATAAGCGGATGAACGTGTATAAGATATACCGCGAGGGACGACGGCGCGAGAAAGGTCACGAAGCCGCGCACGCCCCTGTTTTTCGGATCTATCCCGGCGCAGGCGAGGAAAATCGCTATGCCGGATATCACGATCAGCGGGGAAGTGTAGTTCACCCATCTGCCAAAGCCCTTGAGTTTCAGGAAAAACGCGATCCCAACGGAGGCGAAATATACTAGTACGGAGAGCCACACCGGCGGCCTGAACTCCATTTCTTCTTTCAGACGGGAAAGCCACCCGCCCGCGACGTACATTATGCAGAGCCAGAAGGCGGAATAACCGCCGGAAAGCCCGAACACGCTGACGTCAAATATCGCGGGGAGAAAGCACATTATCGCCATCACACCGGCGAGCGTGAGCGAAAGCGCCCGTACCGGCAAAGCGTTTATCGCTTTGTTCATGACCGGCTGGAATATAACCATTCCGAAATACGCCGTCATGTACCAGTACTGATATTTCATTATCGGGAAAACGGCGTTGAACCACGTGCCCTCGACGATTAGCTCTGGCTTGAAGACGGCATAGCCCGCCGTGATGAGGAGGGTATAGAAAACGACCTCGAGCCAGATAATTATCGGCCTCGAAATCTTAAACCTGCTTTTTCTGCCGACGTAGCCGCTTATAAGGGCGTAGCAGTTGACGGCGCAGTAGGCGCCGATCTCAAGGAACCACGCGGCGCGGTAGCCCGGCGTTCCCGCCTTGCTGTATCCGAGCACCATGCCCTGGCCGAGGGTGTGGAGCATGCAGATAAAGAACATCGACAGCATTCTCAATATTTCAATTCCGCAGTGGCGTTGTTTTGTTTCAGACATAGGTCCCTCCGGGGCAAGCCCTTTCATCGTTGCGTTTCATCTTACGTACTTTTTTATCTCTTTTACCAGTCTTTCGTCCGGTGAAAAAATGATAAGGTCGGGAAGCGCCGCTTCCGGCTCACGGTATATTATCTCCCAGAGCGCGTCGGACTGTTCGTCGTCCCCGCAGAACTCTACCCGGCGAAATCCGCTTTCGCGTTTCCCCCTGTAAGGCGAAAAGCTCTCCGCTTCATGCAGATTTATCTCCGCGACGGTTTTTCCGTACCTCGAGTTCCTGATTTTTGAAACCGAAAGCGCGTCGCCGACGAGTGAGTAGTCGTATTCTACACGAAAAAGGAATTTGATGAAGAAAATCTCAAACGGCACCGCCGCCGCGATTATCACGATGAACGCGATGAGGACGGCAAAATCTTTTATCAGCATCCCGGCGGCGAGGAGCGCCGCGGGTATCACGAAACACGCGGCGATGGCGATCCGCTTTTTGACGGCGAAAGAGCCGGTTATTTTTCTTTTAACGCTTTGTTCCGTCATGTCGGCCTCCGTTACGTGGGTATTTTACCACCGAAGGGCCGCCGTGTCAATCCCGGGCCAGCCGGGCGCTTTTTCGTATATCCTCATTTATTTATTGTTCACAAAAAAAACACCTTCTTATTGTGCGGAAGTACTTGACAAACCCCTCTGAGTGTGCTATTATTCTATTATCTGTAATTATGGGTCGGTCTTTCTTTCGGCCGGAACGCCGTTTTTAAACGAAAAAAGTCACGCCGTCTTCATGGCATGATCACATTCGCGTAAAAACGGGAACGCTGAGCGTTCACACGTTTTCGGCGGCCGATCCGGACCCGATTAATCTTGCAGGAGGAAAAAGATTAATGCAAAGCAAATTCGCAAAGAGGCTTCTGTCATTTCTCCTTGCCGCCGTCATGGCGGCGGGCGTTCTGACGTCGCTTCACGTCTTTGCCGACGATGACGCCGGCGAGCCGGAGCCCGAGGCGGGGAAGGCCACGGAAGTAATCTTCCACAGCAACCTTGCGGGCGGCGACGCGGGTAGTTCGTATTCGGACTATTCCGAACGCTACGGCTCGGCGCAAAAGGCGTCCGAAAGCATCGTGATCGACGCGACGGATTACGATCCGGCGAATACGACGGCGGAAGTCAGAGTACTGGAAAACATTGACGGCGTTTCAAAGGCGCTTTATATGCCCTCGACGGGGATAACCTCGTGGAAGGTCAGCGTGCCCGAGAACGCGCTCTACGCGATCAGGATAACTTATTACCCGATCGCCGAGCTCGACGGCGTTGAGGTCACGACGTATACGACGATCGAGCGCACGCTCTACATTGACGGACGCATCCCGTTCTCGGAGGCGAGATATTTCTATTTCCCGAGAAACTGGGTATATCAGGACGTCACGAGAAACGATGACGGGACGATTGATTTCCGCAAGGACGCGATGGGGAACGACGTCCGTCCGATAAGAGGCGAGGCCCCGGCGTGGCAGACCTATTATCTGCGTGACTGGCTCGGCTACACCATGAGCCCTTTTGAGTTCTATCTGAGCAAGGGCGAGCACACGATCAGCTTCGACGCTTCGCGCGAGGGAATTGTCATTTCCAAGATAGAGTTCTACAGATATGACGAAGAGCCGACGTTCGCCGATTTCCTTACCTCCATGCAGGCAAAGGGCGTCAAGGTCATCGACAAGATGGGCGACGGCATCATTAAGGTACAGGCGGAAAATCCGGATCTCGTTTCGAACGCCTGCCTGTATCCGACGAACGACCGTACTTCGTCCCTTACCGAGCCGCAGGATCCTCAGAGGATAAGAAACAACATAGTGAACAGCACGACGGTCAACGAGTGGATGAAATATACCGTCACGGTCCCTGAGGCCGGACTGTATACGATAGCGATCCGTTTCCGTCAGAACGACCTCATCGGAATGTTCACCTCCCGCCGCATACTCATAAACGGCGAGCAGCAGTTCAAGGAAGCGGGAATGATACGCTTCAAATACAATCCGTCGTGGCAGTCCTCCATCGCGACGGACGGAGAAAACAAACTGCTGTTCTATCTCGAGGTGGGGGAGAACGAGATAACCTTCGAAGCGGTGCTCGGCGAAATGACCGACTACGTTTACCGTATAGAGGGTATCATCGAGGATCTCAACAAAGCGTACACGACGATCCTCCAGCTTACCGGACCTACCCCCGACGCATACCGTGATTACGGGTTCAACAGACTCGTTCCTGGTGCAGTCAACATCATAAGAGCGGCGGCCATCGATCTTTACGAGATCTCCGACGAGCTCGAGGCGGTAACCGGAGAGCTCGGCGACCAGGTCGCGACGCTCGATACGATCGCGCTTCTGCTCGAAACGATGGGCGACGACGAGTATAAGATCGCGCCGAACTTCGTTACGTTCAAAAACTATATAATCGCTCTTTCAAACTGGTTGTACGCCGCTTTGAAACAGCCCTGCAAGATCGACTACTTCACGGTCCAGGGACAGAACGATCCGCTTCCCAAGGACAAATCGGGTCTGTTCTCATCCCTTGGATTTGAGATAAGAGCGTTCTTCGGCTCGTTCTTTATGGACTACACGACGGTCGACTTCGCTTCCGATATAGAATATTCGAAAGAAGACACGGTCAACCTCTGGATAACATCCGCGCTCGGCCGTGAGGACGCGCTCATCAAACGAAATCTCGTCGACAAGTATTTTACCCCTGAATACGGCGTGACCGTCAAGATGAAGGTCATCACGACTGGTCTTACCGAGGCGATCCTCGCGGGCATCGGTCCCGACGTCGCGATTATGACGTCGGTCGACACGATAACCTGGGGGCTCCGTAACGCGGTTTATCCGATGGAGGAGTTCGACGGATTCGACGAGGTCATGTCGTGGTTCAGCGAAGAGGAGGTCAAGCCGCTTCAGATGTACGACGCTCACGGCGTTCCTCACACCTACGGACTTCCCTTCAACATTGACTTCTATATGATGTTCTACCGCGCCGACGTGTTCGACAGTATGGGCCTGAAGGTCCCGAAGACCTGGAACGATCTTTACGACATTCTCCCGGCGCTCCTCAACTCCGACATGATCGTCGGAATGATGGGCAGCGGCGCGGGTACCGAGATCAGCGTAACGGGATATACGGGACTTAAACAGTTTCTTTATCAGATGGGCGGCGAGGTCTTCAACGACGGCGGCTACTCGGTAGCGCTTGACGAAAACGTCGCGCTCGACGCGTTCGAGTCGTACACCGAGCTCTTCTCGCTGTATAAGAGCCAGGTCAACTACAGCATAACGCGTTTCCGTACGGGCGAAATGCCGATATTCTTCGGCAGCGCCACTGCGTGCTACAACCTGCTCATGTCGTACTACGATATCCGTGGTCTGTGGGAGATGGCTCCTCTGCTCGGATTTGAGCAGGAGGACGGTACGATCAACCACACCTCGACGGTGACGGTCACGTCCTACATCCTCCCGAGAGGATCCAACACAGGCGCTTCCTGGAAATACCTGAAATGGGAGGTATCTCCGGAACAGCAGAGACGTATGGCGAAGGAAACTCTCGCGGTGAACGCGAACCCGACGACGAAGTATAACACCGCGACGGTGTCCGCGTTCCTCGGACAGGCGTGGACGACCGAGGAATACGCGGCGATAAGCGAGCAGTTCTCGCAGATCGCCGGAATAAGGGAGTTCCCCGGCAACTACATCATTCCGACATACGTTGACGCCGCGTTCTTCAAGGCATACGGGCAGGCGTCCGACGCGTCGGACGAGCTCCTCGACAGGATGCTCCTTATAAATAAGGAACTTTCCCGTAAGAGAGACGATTTCAAAATGGACTATTACGATCTGACAACAGGCCAGTACGTAAAGGGCAGGTACATTTCCGAGCCCATATCGTGGAAGTGATCGGAGGGAGAAAAAATGGCAAAAAAAGAATCTCTTAACGAGCACGGCTACGGCTACGGCGGCGCGCCGATGACGAAAGCGCGCTACATCAGGATACAGATGAAGCGCACGTGGCAGGGATATCTCATGGTCCTGCCGTTCACCGTGATATTCGTTGCTTTCACGGTCGTCCCGGTCGTCATTTCCATAGCTCTCAGCTTCACTTCGTTCAACATGCTCGAATGGCCGGAGTGGAAGGGGCTCAGCAACTACGTTCAGCTCTTCCTGGCCGACGACCTCTTCGTGACGGCGTTTGCAAACACAATGATGTTCGCCATCACGACCGGTCCCGCCTCGTTCATCCTGTCGTTCATCATCGCCTGGTTCATTAACGAGCTGCAGCCGCGGCTCAGGGCGCTGATAACGATAGTGTTCTACGCGCCGTCCATATCCGGTACGGCGTACACAATCTGGGGCGTGTTCTTCCAGGCGGACATTTACGGTTACGTAAACGGGTGGCTGCTTAAGATGGGCCTTATCGATTCGCCTATCGCCTTCTTCAGGAATACGGCGTATATCGTTCCGCTCTGTATCGCGGTCGCCCTCTGGACGTCGCTCGGTACCGGCTTCCTCTCCAACATAGCGGGACTTCAGGGCGTTGACCGCTCCCTCTACGAGGCGGGCGCCATCGACGGGGTCAAGAACCGCTGGCAGGAAGCGTGGTACATAACCCTCCCGCAGATGAAGAACATACTCATGTTCGGTGCCGTCCTCGCGATTACCGGCTCGTTCGGTTTCGGAGCCGTCGTCGACACGCTCTGCGGACGTCCGTCGACAGACTACGTCGCGTGGACGCTCCAGCATCATCTCGGCGAATATATGTCGACGCGTTTCGAATACGGATACGCCTCGGCGATCGCCGTCGTGCTGTTCGCCATTATGATGATAGCGAACATGCTGGTTCAGAAATTCCTTTCGAAGGTAGGGCAGTGACATGGCAAGAAAACTGAGAATTTCCAATCACCGTGTCGTGCTCAACCGCTCAAAGGGCGGCGACACCGCGATATTCATTATTCTTTTCCTGCTCGGTATCGTGATGTTCCTCCCGCTGTGGTACCTCATCATTACGGCTCTTAAGCCGCTCGGCGAGCGCAACATCACCCCGCCGCTGCTTTACGTAATGAAGCCGACACCGCAGAACTTCATCGACCTGTTCTCGAACATGAACAGCACCTGGGTTCCCGTATCGAGATATTTCTTCAACACGATAATTATCTCGGTCGGCGGTACCTTCGGATGCCTCGTTCTCGGGTCGCTGACGGCCTACGCCCTTTCGAAGATAAGATTCCCCGGCGCGAATTTCCTGTTCAATATGATACGTTATTCGCTCATGATCAGCTCGACGATCGCGGGTATCACGAACTTCTTCATCTTCGTCTGGCTCGGATGGCTGAACACCTACTGGATATCGATTGTGCCGGTTTGGGGCTCGACGCTCGGACTATACCTCATGAAGCAGTTCATAGACTCGAACGTTTCGGATGAAATGATCGAGGCGGCGAGGATAGACGGCGCGAGCGAGCTCAGGATCTACTGGCAGATAGTTATGCCGCTCGTCAAACCAGCCTGGCTGACGCTGCTCGTGACGACGTTCCAGTCGACCTGGAACGGTGGAGCGTCCGGCTACGTATGGTCCGAGCAGCTCAAGACCTTCAACGTCGCGATAAGCAACATCAGTACGGTCTCGGTCGGCGCGTCGTCCGCCGGTTCGGTCGTTATGATGAGCGTTCCCATTATCTTCTTCGTTGTCAACCAGGCAAAGATAGTCGAGACGATGGGTTCGTCCGGAATGAAGGATTAAGGTGGTAAAATGAAAGCAAAAGCATTTAAGCTGAGCGCGGCCGTTCTTCTTGCCGTCATGCTTTTACCGCTTGCGGCGTCCGCGGGGACGTCTTACCAGACGTACACGTACTCGATAGACGGCCAGATGCTCGCGTCCCCCGACGCGTACGTCCCGAACCGCCAGCTCGACTACGTGGCTCTCGGACTTCCCGCCGCGCTCAACACACCGACCGACCTTGTCACTGACCCGAAGGGCAACGTGTACATCGCCGATCAGGGCGCAAGCAAGATCTACTGCCTCGACAGCAATCTCAAGTTCAGATTCGCTCTCTCGTCGTTCGTTAACTCGAACGGGATAAACGATGCGCTGAGCGGATGCAAGGGAGTTTTCGTGACCGACGATTATATATACGTCGCGGACACTGAAAACAACAGGATCGTCATCTTCGATCTTCTCGGCAATTACGTACGTCATCTCGACGAGCCGGTTTCCGATATTTTCGAGGACAACGCGATCTATAAACCGATAGCCCTCGCCGTCGACGCTTCCGAAAGAATCTACGTCGTGTCCTCAACGACCTATCAGGGAATCATTTCCCTTGACAAAAACGGCGATTTCCAGGGGTACGTCGGGGCGACACACGTCACGTTCAACGCGTGGCAGATATTCTGGAGACAGTTCCAGACGGCCAAGCAGAGGGCGCTCTCCGTCAAACTCGTGTCGACGGAGTACAATAACATAACCATCGACGACCGCGGATTTATTTACGTCACGACGAACTCGATAGACGAGTCGAGCAGACAGGCGTCGGTAAAATCCAAGGACGGAACGTACGCTCCTGTCAGAAAATACAACGCTTCGGGAAACGACGTTCTCGGACGTAACGGATTCTTCGGCCCCGGCGGCGAGGTTTCCGTAAACTACAACACGATAGTCAGCGACATCACCGGCGCGTCGAGCATTATTGACGTCGCGCTCGGCCCGTCAGGCAGCTGGACGATAGCCGACGAAAAGAGATCGAAGTTATATACCTATGATCAGTACGGCAACCTGCTCTTCGTCTTCGGAGACAAGGGCGCGATGCTCGGAAACATCCAGAAGATAAATTCGATAACTTATCAGGGAAGCAATCTCCTCGTCCTTGACGGAAACACAAAGACGGTCACCGTTTATATCCGTACGGACTACGGAGACACGCTCATCACGGCGCTTCAGGACGAGATTGACCGTAACTACGACGCGGCTGTCACAAACTATGAGGACATCCTCAAGCGCAACAGCAACTTCGACGCCGCGTATATCGGTATCGGAAAGGCGCTTTACCGCCAGGGAGAATATTCCGACGCGATGAAGATGTTCAAGAGCGCCTACGAGACGTCGAACTACAGCGACGCCTACAAGATGCTCAGACAGAGATGGGCGAACAAGTATTTCATCATCATCCCTGTTGTCGTCGTTCTCATCATATTCCTTGTGACGAAATTCTTCGGCTACGCCGGGAAGGTAAACAAGGCGACGGCGCTTTCGACCGAAAAGAGGACGTTCAAACAGGAGATCCTGTACGCTTTCCATCTGATTTTCCATCCGTTTGACGGATTCTGGGACCTCAAGCACGAAAAGCGCGGATCGCTGCGCGGAGCTATCTTCTATCTCGTTCTCGCGACGGTGGCGATAGGTTATCAGACGATAGGACGCGCGTATATATTCAATCCCCGCGGTAATTCGACGTCGTTCATCACGATCATCCTTTCGATGATAGTGCCCGTCCTGCTCTGGACAGTTTCGAACTGGTGTCTGACAACTCTGTTTGAGGGAGAGGGCAGCTTCAAGGATATATTCATAGCGACCTGCTATTCGCTCGTTCCGCTTATCCTTCTGATAATCCCCGCGACGCTCGCCACGAACATCCTGTCGACCACGGAGATGCAGATATACAACCTGCTCGTGACGATCGCCTGGGTATGGGTCGGGCTCCTCGTGTTCTTCGGAATGATGATCACGCACGACTATACGCTCGGCAAGAACATCCTGACGACGATAGGGACCATCGTTGCGGCGTGCTTCGTGATATTCTGCGTGGTGCTGTTCTCGACGCTCGTTATGAAGATGATAAGCTTCGTGTCCGGTATCGTAACCGAGATCACGTTCAACATGTAAGGAGGCACGCAATGAAGAAAAGAACAGTTTCGGCTTTGCTTGCCGTTTCGATGGTGCTCGGCATCCTCGTTAGCGCGCTTCCTTCGATAACCGTCTCGGCGGCGTCGGCTGTGAAGGATTTCGCACCCGGCGGAATAAACTATCTCACCGATTCCTTTGAATCGAAAGAGGCCAAGCTCGAGACGATGGAGATGCTCGTCGAGAGGTTCGGCTACCAGCTCTGGTACGAAAAATATACCGGCGAAGTAGCCGTTAAGAACGTCAAAACGGGCGACATCCTCATGACGAACCCCTATGACGTTGGCGGCGCAAAGGCTTCGGACAATATCAAATCGCAGCTTCTTTCTCAGATAATTCTCAAGTATTCGACGAACGAAGGCAACGAGATCTCGATGTACAGCTACGTTGAGGCGGCTCAGAGGAGCCAGATCACTCAGAAGTACATCAAGAACGGCATCAAGGTCGAGTACGTCATGGGTAAGCGCGAAAGCCGCTCGCTCGTGCCGAGATATATAGAGAAGACCCGTTTTGAGGAAATGATCCTCGCGAACATAGACAACGAGTCGAAGTTCAAGAAGATCAACGCGTTCTACATCCTCAAGGACCCCGATGAAAAGGACGCGGGCGGAAACCCGCTTTCCAACAAGGCCATCGAGGAGATGTACAAGGCGTTCCCGATCACAAAGAAGATGCCTATATACGTGTTTGACTCCACAGCTTCCGAAAGAGAGATAAACACGGTCGAGGCCATCATCAAGGAGTTCTGCCCGGCGTACACGTACGAAGAGCTTGAATACGACCATCAGCTCACCGAGTACGAGAGCGAGGACAAGAACCCCGTTCAGTTCCGTCTGTCTCTCGAATATACCCTCGACGAGGACGGCCTTTCGGTCAGACTCCCCGCAAACGGTATAAGATTCGACCAGAGCACGTTCCAGCTTTCATACATAAGGATCCTCCCGTATATCGGCGCGGCGTCTTCGGAGTTCACCGGATATACGATGATCCCTGACGGCTCCGGAGCCCTGGTCCGATTTGAGGACGTACTGAAAAGCGGATCGTCGAGGATCCTCGCCGGCAAGCTGTACGGTCAGGACTACGCTTATCATACGATAACCGGCGCAAACCAGCGCATAATGCGTATGCCGGTCTTCGGTCTCGTTGAAAACACCGAGTACGTCATAGAGTCCGAAACTCCCGAAGAACCCGAAAATCCCGGCGAAGGCGAGGGCGAGCCGTCTGAGACGCCCGCGGAAACGCCTGCCGAGACTCCTGACGAACAGTCCGGGGAAGCTCCGTCGGAGAATCCCGCAAATCCGGACGACGACGAGCCGGAGGATCAGGAGCCGGGCGATTCAACGGATACTCCCGACACTCCCGACGAAGAGCCGGAAGTGATGAAGTACAGCCGCAGCACTGGTTATTTCGCGATAATCGAAAGCGGCGATTCGCTTGCGACCATCACGACCGATCACGGCGGAAACGTCACCCACAAGTACAATTCGGTCTATTCGGAGTTCAACCCGAGACCGAAAGACAGCTACAACCTGGCGAGCGCGATTTCCGTCGCGGGCAACGCCGTTTGGACCGTCGTTTCCGAGCGTAAGTTCACCGGAAACTTCAGGATCAGATACATAATGCTGAGCGATCTCGATTATCTCAGCGAAAACGGCGTATCGACGGAGGGCCTCTTCGGGACCGACTACGTCGGCATGGCCAAGGCGTACAGATACATGCTCGAGAAGCAGGGAACGATATCCAAGCTCGACGGCGCTTCGCAGATACCGATTTACCTCGAGACTCTCGGAGTCATGGATTCCGAGGAGACGATCCTTTCGATCCCTGTGACGGTCAAGAAACCGCTCACGACCTTTGACGACATCAGAACGATCACCGAGGAGCTCGGCGAAGAGGGAATAAACAACCTTGTTTACAAGCTCACCGGTTACGTCAACGGCGGTCTTTCCAGCACCCTGACAAGAAAAATCAAGGTCGAGAGAAAGGTCGGCGGGAACGACGGGCTGAAATCGCTTATCGAATACGGCAAGGAGAAGGGAATCGATTTCTATCTCGATATCGATTTCTCGTACACCGGGAACGATAAGCTCGGCGACGGCTTCTCACGTAAGCGCGACGCCGTAAAGACGATTGACGGAAGATACAGTACTAAGCGCACTTACAGCGCGACGTATCAGTATTTCAGGAGTACGGGACTTATCGTAATCTCTCCCTCCGTGTTCACGTCTATATTCGAGGATTCCGAAAAATATCTTGAAAAGCTCGGCGTAACGGCCGTGTCGCTCAGCACCGTGGGTTCAGACCTCAACTCGGATTTCGACGAGGACGATCCCTACAACAGAGAGGACTCGAAAGAAAACGTCATGAAGACGCTTTCCAAGATCAAGGAAGACGGATATAAAGTGATGCTCGACGCGGGCAACGCATACGTTATCCCGTATTCCGATCACGTTCTCAACGTATCGCTCGACAGCTCGGGATACACCTACGCGAGCGAAACGATCCCCTTCTTCGGGATGGTTTATCACGGATATCTGCTTTATGCCGGCAGCGCGACGAACACCGCCGGAGACATGAGGCACGAGAAACTCAAGATACTCGAAAACGGAGCGAACCCCTACTTCATCCTCGTTTATCAGAATTCCGAAAAACTCAAAGAGGACAAGACCTTATCCAATTATTTCTCGATATCCTATTCCAACTGGAAAAAGGATATGATAGCCACCTACAAGGAGCTCAACGAAGCGCTCAACCTCGTTTACAACTCGCCGGTGAGCGATCACGAGTTTGTGATCGGAGAGAGGGTCCCGTCCGCCGAGGAAAAGGAATATAACGATATGCTCGACGCCCTCGCCGAGGAGGAAGCCGAAAAAGCGAAAGCCGATGCAGAAGCAGAGGAAGAGCGCAAGAAAGCTCTCAAGGAGCATCTCAACGAGCTCAAGGGTATCACAACCGAACCGAAAGAGCCGGTGTCGCCGGTCGATAGCGGAGAGGTTGACGATGAACCGGAGGACACCGAACCCGAGGAGACCGGATACGTCTACACGAGATACACGGTAGACAACGGGCTGATCGTCAAGGTGACTTTCGATAACGGATACATGTTTGTTATCAACTACAACAATTTCGACGTTACGACCGTCGAGACGGGAGACGAAATCATATCCTCGCTTGGATATCTCGTCATCTCGCCCGATGGCAGCGTCCTCATCAACAGTGCAAAGGAGGCGGCCGAATGACGAAAGACGTACCCGCAAAGGTGAAACCTCAGAAGGTAAAATCACTTGATAAGCGCAAGGCATTGACCGGCTGGATTTTTGTCCTTCCGTTTGTCATCGGCTTCCTTATCATCTACCTTCCGGTAATCATCGACTCGCTCAAGTACAGTTTCTGTGAGATAAAGATACTGTCCGGAGGCGGATATCAGCTGACCTTCGTCGGCTGGAAAAACTATCAGGAGGCGTTGTTCGAGGACCCGGACTTCATCCAGATACTCATTTCCGGTCTCAAACAGCTTGTTCTCGACGTTCCCGCGATAGTCATCTTCTCGCTGTTCATGGCGGTAATGCTGAACGGCAAGATCGCCGGGCGCGCCGCGTTCAGGACGATATTCTTTATCCCGGTAATACTCTCTACGGGTATCCTCGCGGCGATAGAGACGACAAACGTCTTCAACGAAAACATGGGCAACGGTTCTGTGATGGACGACGGTACCGGTACCTCGGCAAACATAACGGAGGTCGTCAAGCTCGCGGATCTGACGTGGCTGTTTGACAGCATGCAGGTCGGAACGGAGCTCCTGACCTACGCTGTCTCTCTCGTCAACAGTATATTCAACATCATAAACCGCTCCGGCGTTCAGATGCTGATATTCCTCGCGGCGCTCCAGTCGATATCGCCATCGATCTACGAATCGTGTTCGATAGACGGCGCGTCGACCTGGGAGACCTTCTGGAAGATAACGATCCCGATGGTGAGCCCGATGATACTCGTAAACGCGATATATACGCTGATTGACAGCTTTACGTCGTCGTCGAATGTCATCATGTCGTTCATAGAATCGGTTTACAGCCGTCCCGGCAAAAACGTCGTCGCCACGGCGATGTCGTGGGTCTATTTCCTGATCGTTATTCTGGCAGTGGCACTGATAGCGGGTATCCTCTCCG
This sequence comes from Clostridia bacterium, assembly GCA_017552165.1. The sequence goes on along the minus strand of JAFZCF010000119.1, from coordinate 2,821 downwards.
CTTTCGTCTTCTACCAGAGGCGTGACTGATCGGAGGTGGCAATATGAATAACACAGAAACCGCTCCGAGAATAAAACGCGAAACCAAAAACAAGATCCGCGTGGAGTTTGAAAGAACCAGTGCCTGGACCCGTTTCAGACTCAAATACCTGACGGCGTCGTCGCTTAAGAAGGGGCTCTGGTGGCTTTTCAGATTCGTGCTCCTGCTCGGCATCTCGTACGTGATCCTGCTTCCGTTCTACACGAAGATCGCCTCGTCTTTCATGGCGAGAGAAGACTTCGTTGACGTGACGGTCAAGCTGATCCCCAAGCATCCGACGCTCGACACCTACGCGGCGATCATCAAGTACAACGGGTATTTCAAGGCCCTGCTCAACACCGTGCTCCTGTCGGGGGCGTGCGCTGTCATACAGACCTTCGTGTGCGCTTTCATAGGATACGGATTTGCGAAGTATAAGTTCAAGGGCTCAAAACTGCTCTTTGCGCTTGTGATGCTGACAATGATCGTCCCGCACAGGACGCTTCGTCTGTCGCTCTTCATGAAGTTCAGATTCTTTGACATAGGGATCGGCAAGGTCGGGCTGTTCAGTCTGCTCGGGGGGGGGCTCTTCGAGGGGCTCAAGATCCTCCCGTTCTCATCCATCAATCTGAACAACACGTACTGGCCGCTTATCCTGCTGTCGCTCGGCGGACTCGGCTTCAAGAACGGTCTGTTCATCTTCATGCTCAGGCAGTTCTTCCGCGGAGTTCCCGACGAGCTCGAGGAGTCGGCGTACATAGACGGCTACGGCCCGATAAAGACGTTCCTCAGGATCGTGCTTCCGATATCGATACCGATGCTCGTGACCGTCTTCCTGTTGTCCTTCGCATGGCAGTACACCGATACCTTCTACGTCAACGTGTTCTTCACGACGTCGGGGCCGAAGCTGCTGGATGACATAATCCTCATCCCGAGGGCGCTCGACACCGACTACGCCGGTAAGGTGCTTTACGAGGCGGCGATACGCAACACCTGCGGTATTCTCATACTGGTCCCGCTGCTTGTCCTCTATCTCTTCCTTCAGAGATATCTCGTCGAAGGAATAGAACGCTCCGGAATCGTCGGATAATACCCTAAAAAAGCATAAAAGCTCCGCCGCGATCGCGGCGGAGCTTTTTTAACGCACCGTTTTTATGAATTATTTTTCCGCTGAATCCCCGAGGATCTTGTGGAGAACTTTGTACAGAAAAGCGGCTTCGTCCGGCTCGAGGGTGACGCACGAGGACATCTCGGCCGGTATCTTAAGTGCTTCGTCCCTCAGCGCCGCGCCTTTTTCGGTGATCGAGACCGTGACTATGCGCTCGTCTGTTTTGTCACGCTGCTTCCTGACGTATCCCTTTTTTTCGAGTATGCGGATAAGCGGAGTAAGCGTGCCGGAGTCGAGAAACAGTCGGTTTCCGAGCTTGGTGACGGTCGCCGACTCTTCTTCCCACAGCACCATCATAACGATGTACTGGGTGTAAGTGAGGTCGAGGTCTTTCAGGAGAGGAGAATATTTCTTGACTATCTCTCTCGCCGCCGCGTAAAGGGGAAAGCACAGCTGATTTTCAAGTTTCAGAGAATCGTATTTTCCCATGTGTCCGTTTACGCCTTGTTTTCTTCGTTATACGCCTTACGTACAGCCCTCGCGAGCTGATCGGCGCATGACGTCGGCTTGAATCCGCAGGTGTTCCCGGCAAGCGTGCTTTCGATATAATCAACGGTCGTCCCTTCGACGAGCTTTGAAATGGCTTTGAGATTGCCGTTGCAGCCGCCTTCGAACACGACACCGTGCACGACGTCCCCGTCCAGTTCAAAATCAATTTTTCGCGAGCAGGTGCCCGACGTAAAGTAAGTGTGATGCATCTGAGAAACGCCTCCTTTTTTTGAGTCAATTATACCGCGCCCGGCTTTTTTTGTCAATCCGGACGTCAGACGGTTTTTTCCATTATGATCCTTTGCGGCGTCATGCCGAGATTCTCGTAAAACCGCATTGCCGCCTCGTTTGCATGCCAGACGTTGAGAAACACGCTTGTGCATCCCTCCTCTTTTGCAAATTCCGATACGAAAAGGAACAGTTTTCTGCCGATACCGGCTCCGCGCTCGGGTTCATCCACGCACAGGTCGTCGATATAGAGATATTTTATGTCGTTCATGACGTGGTCGCCGCTGACGTTTTTTAAGGCGCAGAATGCATATCCCGATACCTTCCCGTCGCGTTCGAATACGAAGATCGGCTTTTCATCGTCTGTGATCATCGATGTGATCTCTTCGGCGGAATATTTTACGTGCGGCTCAGGGCCTCGGAAAATGTCCGGTCGGAGAAGGTGATGGACGTGTTCGACCTGAACGAGAAGAGCCGTGATTATTTCTGTGTCGCCCTGCACGGCGCGTCTGATTGTTTCCATTTGCTGGACCCTCGCTTTCAGTAGGGTATTATATCAGTTTTTCGCGGGGTTTTCAAGCGCACGGCAGCGCCGGCGATAATTTTTCTGTTGCAAAAAAAAACGTTTGGTAGTATAATATATCAGTACCGCCGGAAACGGCACATATAAGGAGATATTTTATGGGCGTACTTCACGTAGTTGATCATCCGCTTATCCAGCATAAGCTGACGATCATGAGAGACAAAAGGACGGGCCCGAAGGACTTCCGTGAACTTCTTGAAGAGATCACGGTCCTCATGGGATACGAGGTAACAAGGGACTTCCCGCTCGACGATTATGAGATCGACACCCCGATGGCTCACATGACGGCCAAACGCATCGCGGGGAAAAAAGTTGCAATCATTCCGATACTTCGC
>JAFZCF010000118.1 GCA_017552165.1 Clostridia bacterium | reverse complement strand
GGGCCTCATCCGAAAGGACTACGTTGAGCCGGGCGTGACGGGCGAGAACTCAGGCACGGCCGACGATACAACGGTGATCGATGAGACGACTACTGCGGCGCCTCCGCCTTCTGCAGAATCGATAGACGACAAATACTGGGGAAACAAAGAACATTATCGTAACGGCACCGTGTATATGTGGAGAATTACGCGTAATGGTTGGAATGGACGACCGCTTACTGGTCCGCTCAAGGATGCCGAAGACGATGAATTTGCCCCTTTCATGTTTGTTATATCAAAAGGGATACCATACTGCGAATATCCACTTAATGAAAAAAAGCAACAACTTTACAATGAAGCACTGGTGGACAAAATCGTCTCTAAATACGGTCTTGACAGACAGTATTGTACAGAAGAAATAGAAAAAGGCTTGATGCAGCCGGCAGAAGGTGCAGTCTTCAACGAAGATGAATATTTTGAAGGCTGGTCCGAAGAGGAAAAAGAACAGTATTTTGAGACCAGAATGCCCGTTGAACTTACGAAAATCATCTGGGAAGTGCAGGAAAGCGAAGAATTTCTCGACGCTTTGAAAGAGGTTTACAATAGAAAAGAACTGCTGGATATGGTCGCTCAAAGGACTGAAACAATACGCAATAGGGTTGACGAATCTGAAAAAATGCTCACCGAAAAAGGGTTCACAATTCTCTGGGACGTTAATGATGAGGAATGGAAAGATACATTTACCGTTACCGGTGCGGTGTGCGTTGCAGTCGGGACAAAGAAACAGATACTCGAGCTTTCGGACGAGTTATTAAAGTCGGAATCCGACGCCGCAATTTACTACGCTGTGAAAGAGCCGCTTACTCTTGAAGAAGTGCTTGAAAGATACTAATATCTCGTGTCTGTCGATTGATGCAAGCGAGCCATTTCAAACATCATAATGAAAAAACCGCCTCTTCATAAAGGCGGTTTTTAGTTTGATTTATTTTCCGAAGCGGTTCACTTTGTTCTCGGCGAGCTGTCCTTCTGAATGACGTCGTGGGCGCCGCCCTCGACGATGCTCGTCGCCGAGACGAGGGTGAGCTTGGCTTTTTTCTGAAGCTCCGGGATGGTCAGCGCGCCGCAGTTGCACATCGTCGATCTGACCTTGCTGAGCGATAGCTCGACGTTGTCCTTGAGCGATCCGGCGTAGGGAACGTAGGAGTCGACCCCCTCCTCGAAGGAGAGCTTCTGCGCGCCGCCGAGGTCGTATCTCTGCCAGTTGCGGGCTCTCGCCGAGCCCTCGCCCCAGTATTCTTTGTAGTACGTGCCGTTTATGCTGACCCTCGCCGACGGGCTCTCGTCAAAGCGGGCGAAATATCTGCCGAGCATGACGAAGTCCGCGCCCATCGCGAGCGCGAGGGTTATGTGATGATCGTGTACTATGCCTCCGTCGGAGCACACGGGAACGTAGATCCCCGTCTCCTCGAAGTATTTGTCGCGCTCCTTGCAGACCTCGATGAGCGCCGTCGCCTGTCCGCGGCCGATGCCCTTGGTCTCGCGGGTTATGCATATCGAGCCGCCGCCGATCCCGACCTTGACGAAGTCGGCTCCGCAGTCGGCGAGGAACCTGAAGCCGTCGGCGTCCACGACGTTGCCGGCGCCGACCTTGACGGTGTCGCCGTACCTTTCGCGTATCCAGCCGAGGGTGATCTTCTGCCACTCGGTAAAGCCCTCGGACGAGTCTATGCAGAGCACGTCGGCGCCCGCCTCGATGAGCGCGGGGACGCGCTCGGCGTAGTCGCGGGTGTTTATGCCCGCCCCGACGACGTATCTCTTTTTGCTGTCGAGGAGCTCGTCGGGATTCTGTTTGTGAGAGTCGTAGTCCTTGCGGAATACCATGTAGCGCAGGCGCCCCTCACCGTCGACTATGGGGAGGGAATTGAGCTTGTGATCCCATATTATGTCGTTCGCTTCCTTGAGCGTCGTCCCCTCGGGGGCGGTCACGAGGCGCTCGTAGGGGGTCATGAAGGTGTCGACCCTCGTGTCGGGGGACATACGGCTGACGCGGTAGTCGCGCCCCGTCACGATGCCGAGGAGCTTGCCGTCGGGGCCGCCGTCGCTCGTCACGGCGATCGTCGAGTGTCCCGTCTTTTTCGTGAGGGCGACGACGTCGGCGAGGGTGGCGTCGGGCCTTATGTTCGAATCGCTGCGGACAAAGCCCGCCTTGTAGGTCTTTGCTCTCAGGACCATGGCCGCCTCGTCCTCGACCGACTGGGAGCCGTATATGAACGAGACGCCTCCCTGAGTCGCGAGGGCGACGGCGAGCCGGTCGCCCGAGACGGATTGCATTATCGCCGAGACCATCGGGATGTTCATCGTGATGGCGGGGGTCTCGCCTTTTTTATATTTTACAAGGGGGGTCTTCAGACTGACGTTTGACGGTACGCACTCGCAGGACGAGTATCCCGGTATGAGCAGATATTCGTTAAAAGTATGGGAAGGGGTGTCGTTGAAGGTTGCCATTTTTCGTTCCTCGCTCTTTGGGTTAATAAAGACCCGGAGCACGCGCGGCGTGTCCGGGTCTCGGTTTATCGTTCGGGCGGCAGAAAGCCGCGGCAGGGGAGGGCGCGGACGCATCCGCGAAGAAAGCGGCAGATGAGATTTACTGAGATCATGGCGTCGTCCTCCCTGATTTTCGGATATTATACCACGGTGCGCGCCGGTTGTCAACAGGAAAAAACTCTGTTCCCGTCGGTCATCCGAAGCAGAACGCGACGATGCCGTTGTATATGCCCTGAGCGAAAAGCCCGGGGTTCGAGGACAGGAGCGCGGCCTCCGACGGGTTTGAAATGAAGGCCGTCTCGACGAGGACAGCCGTCATGACGGTCTGTCTGAGCACGGCGAGGTCGGGATTGACCTTCGTGCCGCGGCTCGTGAGTCCCGTCGCCGAGCAGAGGGAGTTCAGTATGCAGCCGGCGAGCCGCGAGCCGTCCGACGGGGAGTCGTAGGAGTACACCTCCGTCCCGTGCGCGCTCGACGCAGAGGCCGAGTTGCAGTGTATGCTGACGAAATAGTCCGCTCCCCACGAGTTGGCGGCCGACGAACGCGCTCTGAGAGCCGAGGTGTTGTCCGTACCGAGCACCGTGTCGCGCGTCGGGCGGGAGAGCTTTACCTCAAAGCGCGGGTACTCTCGAGCAGGGCGGCGAGCCTGACGCCTATCTCGTAGGTGACGGCGCCTTCGTCAAGGCCGTTGCCCTGCGCCCCGGAGTTCCAGTATCCGGCGAAATTGTGGCCCTGATCGACGAATATCCTGATCGGGTTCTCGATCGGCGCGATATAGGGCGAGGGATCGTAGGTCGAATAGAAGCTGTTTTTATCGTTCCAGTGGGCGTAGATCTCGGCGCTCGGCGTGAACATATAGAGCATGACGTATTTCGCCGTCACCGCCTCGGACAGATGGAAGCGGAAAAATCCGTTTGAGAGCGACGCGGAATCCTGCACGCGCGTCCAGGTCCGTCCGTTGTCGGACACGCACACCGCGACGGTGTTGAGCAGGGAAAGGGACGGCTGCGAGAGCGCCTGGAGATACACGTCGGTCAGCCAGACGGTACTGTTGTAACGCAGGAACCAGGTGTACTTGACGGTGCCGTCAAGGAAATACTGATTTCCAGCCCAGCCGTTCAGCGAGAAAACGCTTTTCGCCGTCAGGGCTGAGATTGAGGAAAACGAGCTCGGATAAGGATCATACGTCGCGAAGAGTATGTCGTCCGGGAGATTTTTCACGAACGACGACGGCTCGGCGGGGACCGGCGGGTCGGTTTCCGGCGGATTTGTAGTCGGCGGGTCGGTCGCCGGAGGATTCGTCGTCGGCGGATCGGTTTCCGGCGGGTTCGTCGTGGGCGGGTCCGTAGCCGGAGGGTTCGTCGTAGGCGGATCGGTCACCGGAGGGTTCGTCGTAGGCGGATCGGTTTCCGGCGGGTTTGTCGTGGGCGGGTCGGTCGCCGGAGGGTTCGTCGTGGGCGGGTCGGT
>JAFZCF010000117.1 GCA_017552165.1 Clostridia bacterium | reverse complement strand
GGCGGAATACGGGACGGAGGAATACGGCCGCTCCTCCTCGAACTCCCCGAGCGCGGCGCGTATCGTGAAGAGCCGCACGGCGGCGTCCTTTATTTCCTTTTCGGACACCATCCCGAGGTCGAACGCCTCGGTCAGGGCGGCGTACGCCTGCCCGCAGTTGAGGTGACAGCCGTGACGTACGGCGAGCGCCGCCGCCTCGGCCAGAGACCCCGCGCATCCGTGCCCCTCGAAAATGTCGAGGACGGCGCCGCAGTCGGAGGTGAAATACCCCTCGAAGCCCCACTTGCCGAAAAGAACCTCGTCCATGAGATACGAGTGCGCGCAGCAGGGCTCGCCGTTCGTACGGTTATAGGCCCCCATCACGCCGGCGACGCCTGCCTTCACGGCGTGCTCGAAGGCGGGGAGATAGGTCTCGTTGAGGTCCTTCATGCCGACCCGTGCGTCAAAACCGTGGCGGTAGTATTCAGGCCCCGAGTGAACGGCGAAATGCTTTGCGCATGCCGCCGCGCGGAGATATTCCCCGTCGCCCTGCACGCTCTTTATGAAGTTCACGGCCATGAGCGAGGTCAGGCAGGGGTCCTCTCCGAAGGTCTCCTGTCCTCTCCCCCACCTGCCGTCGCGGAAGATGTTGATATTCGGCGCCCAGAAGGTCAGGCCCTTGTATATGCCTCTGTCTCCGTGGGCGACGTTTTTGTTGTATTTTGCCCTCGCCTCAAGCGAGACCGCCTCGCCGATCTCTCCGACGAGCCCGGGATCGAAGGTCGCCGCGAGCCCTATCGCCTGGGGGAAGACCGTCGCCGCCCCCGCGCGCGCAACGCCGTGCGCCGCCTCGTTCCACCAGTTGTATTCCTTTATCCCGAGGCGGTTTATCGCCGGCGACGTGTAAAGGAGCTGAGTCATCGCCTCCTCAACCGTCATCATGCCGACCATATTTTCCGCGGTTTTACGAGCTTTTTTCAGATCCATGGCGTCCCCCGAAAGTGTTTTTTCTCGCTAAATTATACCATACCCCGCGCGGCAAATCAACGCCCACCGCGCAAAACAAAAAGAGCCGCGGGGGCTCTTTTTTGCTTGCTTTTTTCTCACTACGGGGCTGCACCATCAGGCTCCCTTGTGTAAAGGGAGCTGGCTCGGCGGAGCCGAGACTGAGGGATTGTCTTACGAGATTATCAATGTGCACGCATACTCCGCGGAAGTTTTTATGTATATCCGAGTTCAAAAATCTTACGACCGTCAATCCGTATCCCTCAAGAAACGCCGTCCGTTCTCTATCGTAAAGTATTCCGTCCTCTGTGTAATGTTCTGACCCGTCAATCTCGATAACAAGTTGCGCTTTCGCACAGTAAAAATCCGCAACGTACTTTCCGAGTATTTTTTGACGCGAAAATCGAACGGGATACGTTCGCAGAAAATCATACCAAAGATGCTTCTCTTCGTCGGTCATGTTTTTTCTCAATGTCCGCGCTGTGGGGATGATTGTTTTGTTGTGTTTCCTTTGCATAACAATCCCTCCGTCACGCTTCGCGTGCCACCTCCCTTTACACAAGGGAGGCTTTCGGCTTTGCCGCATGATTAAAAATATAAATGTCCACCGGGTCTGTAAGCCGGGTTCTGTAATCGACGCTCATCTGTCTCGACCCGGAATTGCTCCCGGGCTCATGCCGCCCCACGGCTTCCGTCGGGCAAACGTAAGGCATTCGCCTTCGCCGACGGGGCGTTGCATCGGATAGGGTTTACAGCGGACGCACGTTGCCGTGCGAACTGGTGAGCTCTTACCTCGCCTTTCCATCCTTACCGCCCGAAAACGGGCGGCGGTCTATTTCTGTTGCACTTTCCCGGAGGTCACCCTCGGCGGACGTTATCCGTTATCCCGCCCTGTGATGCCCGGACTTTCCTCATACCGATACCTTACGGCGTGACGGTACGCAAGCGTCCGACCCGGTGGACCATGAGATTTTACATTATTTGAGGGGTTTTGTCAAGCGTTATTCCCCCGACGGGACGGGGATAAGCGCGTCCCCCGCCTTCGGGATCCCGATGACCGGGAAGCCGGTCTCGTCAAAGCTTATCGGCTGAACGTGACACACCCTCATGCGGCGGCGAGCCGGGTTTTCGGCGTTTGACGAATAAAAGCACTGATAAGCTATCCAGACCTCTCTCCCGTCGGGCGAGCTGAAGAACGAGGCGTGCCCGGGGCCGAAGACGAGGTTCTCCTCGCTCATCACGAAGATCGGCTCGTGATATTTGACCCAGCTGTCCTTGCTCAGCATGTCGCCGCCCTTATACTCGATAAGCGCGAGACTGTATTTGTCGTCGTAGCAGCCGTGGGTCGAGTAGATTATGAAGAGCCGGTCGCCGTGTTTCACGAAAAACGGCCCTTCGTTGAGATTCCCGTCCCACTCGTATTCGCGGGGATCGCAGATCGGCACGGGCGTCCCTATTTTCCACGGCTTTTTCAACTCGGCGATGCTCAGCCACTGGAGCCCGTCGATGACCTCGGAATAGCAGAGATAACGCTTCCCGCTCTCGGCGTCGATATACACGGTCGGGTCGATACCGAAAATGTTGTTGTTTATATACGCCTTGAACCTGAACCCGTCAAAGGGATCCTCGGTCTTTGAGACCAGTACGAAGAGGTGCTTGACCGGGTCGGTCGGAGACGTGGTTCCGCTCGAATAGATATACCAGCGGCCGTCCATATAATACATCTCGGGCGCCCAGAGGGATTCGTATATCTGCGAGCCGGTCCAGTAGACCTTGAGTGACTCTCCCTTCGAGAAAAGGCCGTCGAGCACCCGGCTCCTGTGGAGGATTATCGCGCTGTTCTGCGTAGACATGCCGTAATAATAGTCCGTCACCGGGTCGTAAGTGACGAAGGGGTCGGGGGCCGCCCCGGGAAGAACGACAAAGGGGTCCGCCCCCGGCGGGTCGGATATGCGCACCTGCATCGTGTCCCCCGCCGAGCGGAGCGGATTTTCTCTTACTGTCGGCAGGGGCTCCGTCTCCGGCGTTTCCGTCGTGCTTTCGGCTGTGCTGCTCATTGTTTCTTCTCCGTTTTTCGTCGCGCACGCCGCCGCGGTAATGAGAAAGATCGCGGCGAGGACCGTGCAGAGCGTTCTTTTTAACATGATTTCCGTTCGTTTCTCCGGTCAGGATTGCAAAACCGGCGAAGCGCCCTTTATCTGAACGCTCGCCGGCCGCAGGGATATTTTACTTTTTTTCGAGAGGTTTGTCAAGTTGTAATCAAAGCATTACGCACCTGTAGTTGATCTATGCGACCTCATATGCATTCGTCGCTGAAAGTGCCTCATCCCAAGAAGCATCTTGTTCAGGAGGAATATCATACCCAATGGCGATGGAAACAATATTTTCACAACCCGAAGCGAGCAGAAGACAGTCTGCGGTCAAATCGTGCGCGTTCACGGTAAGTCTGACAAACGGAGAATATTCAATCGGCTCAATTGCCGAGTAAGGAATGCAGCTGATCAATATGACGTTCGATTCAATAATATCCCGATGATATTCCTTTGAAAAAGCGTTTAGCCGGGCGCGGTATTCGCGTGCGTCCTCGGCGGTTTTTATTTCGGTGTTTTTTATAGAACGGTACTCGCTTTCCTGTTCTATGTTGCTTTTAAACTGAACGGTCACGACCACCTCGCCGTAATAATTCTGTCTGTCATGGATAAGATATACGGCTCTCTCCAGTTCGTTTTGATCATCGACGTCGGTTAATTCATCTCCGTCGGTATAAAAATGTATTTTTTCAAGCGAACAATCATATCCGCCCGAACATGGCTCGGTCACACCGCTTTCCGGATCATTGTTCAGTTGAACGATGCCGACGGCGGCCGCTACGCTC
>JAFZCF010000116.1 GCA_017552165.1 Clostridia bacterium | reverse complement strand
TACAAAAAGCCGTCGGAGATCAACGAAAGCGACCGCTCTTTCATAAGAAAGGACGTGTTTGCCGGTTCAGATCACGAGGGGCCTCTCGTCAGGATAAGCAACAAGCGGGAGTTTTCAAGGACTGTCAACAGGGTCATCGAGACGTTTTCGTCGATGCCGCGGCTTTTCGAGCTCAGTCTCAAGGCGGATATGCTCCGGTTGCTGTCTATGATCATCTCGGAGAATTTTCAGGATTATATGAAGAAAAACTCCGGACGGCCGGACTTTGACGTCGGCAAGGTCAAGAGATACATAGACGAGAACACCGACACCGACATTTCGCTCGGGCTTCTTGAGGACAGTTTCGGATTCAGCAGATTCCATATTCTGAGGGAGTTTGAAGCCGAATACGGGATAACGCCGATAAAATACCTGTCAAGACGCCGTATGCTGCGCGCCGCTTCTCTACTTGAAGAGCACAGCGTTGCCGAGACCGCGGCGGAGATGGGTTACTCGTACGTTCCGAGCTTTTCAAACGCTTTTAAAGGGACCTTCGGAGTGACGCCCGAAGAGTGGAAAAAACAAAACGAAGAGAGCTGATTAAATGGCTCTGATCATAAAAAGAGTCGCTGTTGCCGTCTCGACGAACGATCTGATTAAACGCGCGGTCGAAAAAGACGGCGATATCTCGAAACTTATAATCGCCGACAGACAGACCGGCGGGAGAGGCAGACGCGGGAACTCTTTTTTCTCCCCGAAGGGAGGCACTTATTTCTCGTTTGCCGTCCCGTATCCCGAAAACGATCCCACGCTGACGGCAGCGGCAGGCGTCGCGGCGTGCCGCGTGCTCAGGTCGCGCGGAATAAGCGCGGGAATAAAATGGGTCAACGACATATACGTTGACGGCAGAAAAGCCGGCGGGATCCTCTGCGAGAAGGCGACGGGGCCGGACGGCGCCGTTTACGCCGTGATCGGTATAGGTCTTAACACCGGCAAGGCGCGTTTCCCCTCGGAGCTGACGGATGTTGCCTGCTCGATCGACGCATATATGCCGCCCGCTTCGCTGGCCTCCGCGATTTCGGACGAGTTTTTTGAGATCCGCCGTTACGGGCTCGATATCGGGGAATACGAAGCGCTTTCCGTTCTCATCGGGCGGGACGTCAGGTGGACCGAAGGCGGCGTCGAAAAAACGGGCCGCGCGACCGGGGTGGACGAACAATGCGGCCTCGCGGTCAAAACCGCCTCCGGCGTGACCGTTTTGAGATCCGGCGAGGTCAATACCGTCAGACCGATCGGCGAGGATATTGACAAACAGGCCGGATTTGTATAAAATATTGTCTCAGTTTCCGAAAGGCATTCATCTATGGAAAATATAAAAAACACGGTCGCCGGCGCGATTGCTTCCGCGGTCGGCGCGGCGTTTCCGGACGCCGCCGTCACGGCTGACGAAATATCGGCGCTTCTTGAATATCCGCCCGACGACGCGATGGGAGACGTCGCTCTCCCTTGTTTCAAGCTGAGTAAAATACTCAGAAAGCCCCCCGCCGCCATCGCGGCGTCGGTCGCGGCGTCGCTGTCTTCTCCGGCAATATCGTCGGTCGAGGCGGTAAACGGGTATCTAAACGTAAAGATTCACGACGCGGTCTACATTTCCGCGGTCGGAGACGCTCTCGAAAAGGGCGATGATTACGGGAAAAACGACACGGGCAGGGGGAGAACTCTCGTTATCGACTATTCCTCACCAAACGTCGCGAAACCCTTCCACATCGGGCATCTCGGATCGACGGTAATCGGCCACTCGATAAAAATGCTCCACGCTTTTTCCGGCTGGAACTGCGTCGG
>JAFZCF010000115.1 GCA_017552165.1 Clostridia bacterium | reverse complement strand
TACGCTCAGCGAAACCCGATATCAGAGTACCGTATCGTTGCGGCGGATCTCTTTGACGGTATGGTTTCTTCCATCAGAGAGGATACCGTGAGGATGCTTTTGTCGGTGGTTCCGAAAAAGCAGGAAATTAAACGCGTCGAGGTTGCTCACGTAACTTCGGAAGGTTTTTCCGGTGGGGAAAAGCCGAAGAAAAAACCGGTCGTAATCAAAAGCGGCGAAAAGATAGGGCGAAACGATCCGTGTCCCTGCGGCTCCGGAAAAAAATACAAAAAGTGTCACGGAGCCGGTCTGACCGATTCCGCAAGCTAAAATGAGTATCGGACTGATTATCGCCGGGCTCTTCATAATATCCGAGCCGTGCCTGTCGTTTATCGACGTAATTCCTGATTTTATCGGTGTTTTCCTGATACTGAAGGGAATATCGAGGCTTGAATCCGCGTTCCCTTCGGCAGAGGAATCCGCGTCGTTTTTCAGAAAGTATGCGATCTCGTCGCTGATCATTGCGGCTGCGACGATTCCCGCCCTTTCGCTTTGCTCGACTGATCCCGCGATGAATATGGTTTTTGCACTCGCCGCGGGAATTGCCAATTCGATATTTGCGTTCCGGGGTTTTTCCGGATTGTTCGACGTCGTTGAATATATTAACGAAACCGGAAACACTTCGCACAGGACCGGCGGCGCCAGATTTTCGGTGTCTCTCATTATTTTTTCAAAATACGTCCTTGCGCTTCTTCCTCAGCTCGTTTATCTCGACGTGGAGCCGGGCGACGGTCTGTTCGAAGGCGCGTATTATCCGCTTGCCCCGTACAGAAACGCGCTGATGGTCGTTTGCGCGATTATTTCCGTTTTGATATCGGCGGTCTGCCTCGTGTTCATTATCCGTTTCTTTAAGCGCATCGGGAACGACGAGATCATTTCGCAGGAGATAAACAAAGCGATAATAGCCGCGCCGGCAAGGCGCGGGCGCGTGGTCAAAAGGACGATTTTCGGAGGTCTGACGCTCCTTATCTGGGCTGCGTGGATAGTATTTCCGCTCGAGCTGGATTCTTATCCTCTGATCCCGTTTTTCGCGTCGGCCGTTTTCGCGATCGTGGCGCTGATTATGCTTAAGTCGGTCGTTGATATTCCCAATCGGGTGTTCGTGCGTTTCGGCGTCTTTGCCGGCATGGGGCTTGCCGCCTATTTCGCGATTTTCAGGTACCTCGAAACGCACCACATGTATTCGTATGACGCCTGGTTTTTCGTGACGGCCGCCGTCTACGCGGCGTACCTTGTGCTGGGCATAATATCGTCTTTGTCCGTAATTAAAGTTCTTGACTCTCTCGTGGATTCTCACGGAGGAGAGATGCTCGATACCGACTCGGGTGCCGTCACCTCGTACGTGATAAACGGACGTATGGCCTGCCGCCTCATGAACAGGATAACTTTTGCCGTCCTCTCGGCCGCGGCTCTTATCGGCGGCGTATCGTTTTTCTTTCAGAGACGTCATCCGGAATTCAGAGTTATTCATATGGCGGTATACGCGGTTTTCTGCATAGTTTTCGGTATATCGTGCGGCAAGATCCGCGCGCTCGTTTCGGACAGATACAACGACGCTTAGGAAAAAAATCATCAAATCATTTTTCTTGAATGGAGGGATTGACGTGTCGGATAACATTTATGAGATATCGGTTGAAGAATCCGTCATGCGGGGAGTCGACGCGTATGCGAAAAGACTCGGTCTCACGAGATCGGAAGCGATTAATTCCGTTCTTGCCGAAAAATGCGGAAGGGTTTATTCATACGAAACCTCTGTCTCGGGTTATTCCGAAAGACTGATCGAGATACTTACCGCCGACGGCCTCAGCCCGGGCTTTCTTTCGCTCGAAGGCGGAAGCGCGGTTTCCGTGAGGAGTTTCTTCGGACTGAAATACCGCCCTGCCGTCAGATATGAGATCAAACTCGACGGGGATGGCAGAAACGGCGTGGTTGACATAGCCGTCAGGACCTCGTCTGACGAGATCAGACGGGGCATTCTCGATTTTCTGAGAACGTGGATATCCGCCGAGGACAGGATTTTTTCTCTATCGGGACGCAGACCGGCCGATTATACCGTTTCGGAAGGCAGGATACGAAGAAAAATCAGGTGCCCGCGCACCGACTCTTCCGACAGCGTCGGTTTATACGTCAGGACGTTTGATGAAAGTATGAAAAAATATATTTCGGGAGCACTCGGCCCGGAGGGCGTTTTCACGATTTTGGAGAACTATTTTTTCCGGGACGGGAATGAGTTTATCTGATTTGAAAGAAGGTGCTGATTTATGGATCTTCAGAAATACACTCAGAAGAGTATAGAGGCGCTCAGCCGTGCGCAGTCGATAGCAAATGAAAACGGCAATCCAACTATAAATCCGGAACATCTGCTTTATTCGCTTACGGATTCCGATGGCGGTCTCATTCCGTCTCTTTTAAAGAAATGCGGCGCCGATACCGACGCTTTGCTGAGAGAACTTGACGGCATCATTTCGTCGTTCCCGAAACAGCAGGGCGGCGAGGTACGTATATCCTCCGAGACTTCGAGAATACTGACGTCGGCGGAAAAACTCGCATCGTCTTCGGGCGACGAATACGTCTCGGTAGAACATTTGATGCTCTCGCTTTTTGACAATCAGACCCCGGCGCTGAGAAGACTTTTCTCCGAGCACGGGCTGACTAAAAAGGCGTTTTCAGACGAACTTGCCAAGGTTAAAAAAGGTCCCGTCAAAGGTGACAATCCCGAAAACACCTACGATGCGCTCGGGAAATACGGTACCGATCTCGTCGAAAAGGCCAGAAAGGGCAGTATGGATCCCGTTATCGGCCGCGACGCGGAGATAAGGAACGTTATAAGGATCCTGTCAAGAAAAACGAAGAACAACCCGGTCCTGATAGGCGAACCAGGCGTCGGGAAAACCGCGATCGCCGAGGGACTTGCCCAGAGGATCGCGCGCGGGGACGTACCCGACGGCCTGAAGGATAAGACCGTGTTTTCACTTGACATGGGTTCCCTCATTGCGGGAGCAAAATACCGCGGTGAATTTGAGGAAAGACTGAAGGCGGTCCTTGAGGAGATAAGAAATTCCGACGGACAGATTCTCCTTTTCATAGATGAGCTGCACACGATAGTGGGCGCCGGGAAAACCGAGGGTTCGATGGACGCGGGGAATCTTCTCAAGCCCATGCTCGCGCGCGGAGAACTCCACTGTATAGGGGCGACGACTCTCGACGAATATCGTAAATATATCGAAAAAGACGCGGCGCTCGAGCGCCGGTTCCAGCCGGTGACAGTCAGCGAGCCGACCGTGGAGGATACCATATCCATACTGCGCGGCCTTAAGGAAAGGTACGAGGTGTTCCACGGCGTAAGGATACACGACAACGCTCTTGTTGCCGCGGCAACTCTCTCAAACAGATACATTACTGACAGATTTCTTCCCGACAAAGCGATTGATCTCGTCGACGAAGCGTGCGCGCAGGTCAGGACCGAAATTGATTCGATGCCCGAAGATCTCGATCACATGAGGAGAAAGATCATACAGCTTCAGATCGAGGAAATGGCCCTCAAAAAAGAGGATGACCGGCTGAGCGCCGACAGACTTGAAAAGATAAGAGCGGAGCTTTCCGAACTCAACGAGGAGTTTAACGAAGCAAAAGCGCGCTGGGACGCCGAAAAGAGTCAGGTCGAGGACGTCAAGGAACTGAAAAGCAGGATCGAACAGGTAAAGAACGAAATCGAAAACGCCCAGCTGAACTATGAGTATGAGAAAGCGGCGAAACTTCGTTATTCTGATTTGCCCGACCTCGAAAAGAAGCTTTCCGAAGCCGAGACGAAAAACAGCGAAACGAAACAGAACAGTCTCGTCCGCGACACCGTGACTGAGGATGAAATATCGGAAATAGTTTCACGCTGGACGGGCATTCCGGTCGCCAGACTGCGCGAAGGAGAACGCGAAAAACTTCTTCATCTCGAGGAATACATCCATCGCCGCGTGGTCGGCCAGGATGAAGCCGTAAGACGCGTTTCGGAGGCTATACAGCGTTCACGCGCGGGGATCGCCGATCCCAACCGTCCGATCGGCTCGTTCCTTTTCCTCGGCCCGACGGGTGTCGGAAAGACCGAACTCGCAAAATCGCTTGCCGAGTGCCTTTTCGACGACGAGCACAATATGGTCAGAATAGACATGACCGAGTATATGGAAAAGTTTTCTGTATCGAGACTTATCGGCGCGCCTCCCGGATACGTCGGCTACGACGAGGGCGGTCAGCTCACGGAGGCGGTGCGCCGCCGTCCGTATTCGGTTGTTCTTTTCGATGAGATCGAAAAGGCGCATCCCGACGTTTTCAACGTGCTTCTCCAGGTGCTCGACGACGGCCGTATAACGGATTCACAGGGCAGGACGGTCGATTTCAAGAACACGATCATCATCCTGACGTCAAACCTCGGAAGCCGCTTCCTGACGGAAGGCACGCTCCCCGACGGCAGCATATCGAAAGAGGCGCAGGACGCCGTGACGTCGGAACTCAGGCGGACGTTCAGACCGGAGTTCCTCAACCGTCTCGACGAGACTATAATGTTCCGTCCTCTCGGAAAGAACGAACTCGGCGGAATAGTCGATATAATGACCGGGAATCTCCGCAGCAGGCTCGCAGACAGAGAACTTGGTCTTGTAATCACCGACGCGGCTAAGAATCTTATCATCGAGAGAGGGTACGATCCCATGTACGGGGCGAGACCGCTCCGCAGATATCTGCAGTCGGCCGTCGAGACCATGATCGCAAAGGCGATCCTGAGGGGCGAACCCGGAGCCGGATCCGTCATCACGGTAGATGAAACGGACGGAGAACTTACCTGCAAAGTAACCGACCGAAAGGAAAACTGAAAAATGACAAGGACCGAATTCAATTTTGCAAAACCCGTATGGGTCGAAAACAGAGAAAAAGAAAAAAACCTTTCAGTTTGTCTGACTTCAAAGGTCAAAAGAGGCAGCGCTTTACTGAGAATTGCGGCGCATACCCTCTATCAGGCGTTTCTGAACGGAAAGATCCTCGCCGAGGGCCCCGCGAGGGCGGGGCACGGTTACTACCGTGTGGACGAAATCGACCTGACGGATAAGCTCGACGCTGAAGTCAATGTTATTGAGATCATAGTCGCGGGGTATAACCTTTCCAGCTTTTATCTTTTGAACGAGCCGTCGTTTGTCTGCGCCGAGATCATCGCTGACGGCGTTCCCGTTGCAGTGACCGGCGGTGACGGCTTCGAATCGAGGATTTACACCGAGCGTGTCTCAAAGGTTCAGAGATATTCTTTTCAGAGACCTTTTTCCGAGGTTTATGCGCTCCCGGGTAAATACGAGCCGGTCAGACTTGTGCCGACCGAAAGCAAGCGCTTTATCACGAGAGAGGTCCCGTATCCGAAATATGACGCCGAGCCAATCGCGGACGTGATTTCAAAGGGATCGTTTGAAATAAATGAGCCCGAGACTCTCGATTTCTGCAAAAACAATTATCAGCCGTTTATCCGCGGGACCGGAGGCGATTACGCCTTTGAACTTGACGAACTCGAGGTGTTCACGGAACGGGAGATAAGGCGCCTGTCATGCACAATGAGCCCCTGCACAATCAGCGGGAACTCTTTTGAGGTCGGTAAAAACGAGTGCTTTATCTCCGATCTCGGAAAGGAACTGACCGGTTTTATATCGTTTGTTATCGAAACGACGGGCGGCAGATTGTTTATAACCTTTGACGAGGTCCTGCGTGACGGCGACATCGATTTTTCCCGCATGACGACCACGAACTGCGTCATATACGATTTCGAGCCGGGGAAATATTCGATCGTCGGCATGGAGCCGTATTCCATGAGATACGTAAAGTTCCATTCATGCGCCGAAAAGATTGTGATAAACAATCCGCGCCTCATTAAGTTTGAATTCGGCGGAGAGATACGCCCCGCTCCGGAAATAAATGATCCCGAGCTTAAAAAAATATACGACGCGGCGGTTTCTACTTTCAAACAGAACACGGTGGACATATACATGGACTGCCCTTCAAGGGAGCGTGCCGGATGGCTTTGCGACAGCTATTTTACCTCCAGAACCGAGTACGAACTCACGGGAAAAAGCGCGGTTGAACACGCGTTTCTCGATAACTTCGTTTTTTCGGAAAAGTTCGGTGTGCCGTCGGGAATGCTGCCGATGTGCTATCCTTCCGACCAGTATGACGCGACGTATATTCCAAACTGGGCGATGTGGTACGGGATAGAGCTTAAAGAATACTTTGAGAGGACAGGGGACAGGCGGTTTGTCGACTCGGCCAGAGAAAGAATGTACGCCCTCGTTGATTTCTTCCGCCGTTTTGAAAACGCCGACGGGCTCCTCGACAAGCTTGAAAGCTGGGTTTTCGTCGAATGGTCTCACTCAAACGATCTCGTTCAGGACATAAATTATCCGTCGAACATGCTTTATTCGCTCTTTAAGCGTTCGATCGGCGAACTTTATTCCGATGACGGACTTATAGCCGAGTCATACAAGCTCGCGGAAACTGTCAGAGAAAAATCGTACCGCAACGGCTGGTTCTGCGACAATTCGGTATACAATGAAAACGGCGTCGCAGAGCTCACGGGAGAAGTGACAGAAACCTGTCAGTATTACGCCTTTTTCACGGGAGTGGCGACAAAGGAAACTCACGGCGAACTCTGGGATAAACTCGTCAAAGGCTTCGGTCCGCACAGAAAAGAAAACAACGGATATCCGGACGTATATTTCTCGAACGCCTTCATCGGCAATTATCTCCGCATGGAGCTCCTTTTCAGAGAAGGGCTTTACGATCAGATGCTCGAGGAGATAAAAGGATATTTCGGATACATGGCAGATAAGACCGGTACGCTCTGGGAAAACGACGGCGACTACGCGTCGTGCAACCACGGTTTTGCGTCGCACGTCCTCGTCTGGCTGCGCCGGATTTTCTGCTGAAAACGGCGGGGGGGGTGAAAGGCAGAATGACAGACGAGAAATCAGCGCCGTACATTGACAGCAGTCTCCGCCATATCCTGAGGATGCCCGAGGCAATTTATCGGGCAAGCGGGATTATCGTTAACGGAAGAAGGATCAAATCGCTTGTCTTTACGACTGATCTTGCAATAATACGCAACTGTGACGCCGATGCAGTTTTTGCCGTTTATCCTTTTACTCCGCAGCAGGCAATAAGCGACGCGATCATCAAAGCGTCTTACGTTCCGGTATTCTGCGGAGTCGGAGGCGGAACGACAAAGGGAATTCGCACCGTAAATCTTGCGAAAGATGCCGAATTTCAGGGCGCCATGGGCGTGATACTCAACGCACCGGTATCAGATGCAAATCTCAAGGACGTTGCGTCCGCGGTTGATATTCCGGTAATTATTACTGTTGTCAGCGAAAGCACCGATATTGACGCCAGAATAAAAGCCGGCGCATCGGTTCTGAACGTTGCAGGCGCACAAAGAACACCGGAAATCGTTCGTCTCATAAGAAAGGATTATCCCGATTTTCCCATTATCGCATCGGGTGGAAATATGGATGACACCATCGCCGAGACGATAGCGGCCGGTGCAAACGCAATAACTTATACTCCGCCGAGCACAAAAGAACTTTTCAGCGCGATGAT
>JAFZCF010000114.1 GCA_017552165.1 Clostridia bacterium | reverse complement strand
GAAAAGCTCTTGACTTTAGCGTACTAAAGCGGTATAATATGGCATAAAAAGATAAGGAGAAACGTGATGAACACCATTATTTCCGAAGAAGAACACAGAGAGCATATCGAAAATATCGTCAGGGCGCTCGCTGTTCTTAAGGGAGAGGACGAGTTCCGGGCTTTTCTGTCCGATATCTGTACTCCTCAGGAGATACGTTCACTCTCCAACAGAATAATAGCGGCGCAGATGCTTTACGAATCTCACAGCTACAGAGATATAATCGACCGCCTCGGTCTCAGCACGGCGACTGTCGGCCGTGTGAGCCGCTGCGTCAAGGCCGGCGCTGGAGGATATCTCGCGGCCGTCCTTCGACTGAACGGGGACAATCCGGATGAATATAAGTGACGGATTGCTCAGCCGGGGAGAGGCGCTTGCCCTGCGGCTGGGCATGCTTTTTGAATCAGAGGGCTACTCCCGGTACAGAATGAACAAATTCGAGGACTATGACCTCTACGCGCGGAACAGAGAGTTTCTCGATCCCGGTCAGGTCATAACCTTCACCGACGTGAGCGGCCGGCTCGTAGCCATGAAGCCGGACGTCACGCTTTCGGTAATAAAGGACCTCGGAGACACGGCGCCGGGGGAGGCGCGCCGCGTCAGATACGACGAGAACGTCTTCCGCGAGGACAGGGCGGCGGGATGTTTCCGCGAGATAAAACAGGTCGGCGCCGAATGCTTCGGGGACATAACCGAGGACGACGTTATTTCCGTCATCCGCCTCGCAGGGGAGAGCATGAAACTGATATCCTGCCGCTCGGTCATCGCCGTCTCGAGTCTCGAACTGATCGCGAACGCCGCGCACGCCGCGGGAGTCAGGGAATCGGACCTCGGCAGGGTCATAAAAGCCATGGAAAAGACGGACGTCGGCGCGCTCCGCGGACTTTGCGGAAAAGACCCGTCTCCTCTCACGCGGCTGGCCGGCCTGAGCGGCAGTCCCGGGGACGTCCTGCCGGTTATAAGGGAAATCATTTCGGAATACGGCATTGACGACGGCGGCTTCTGCCGGCTCGTCGAAAAGGCCGGAGACGTCTCGCCCGTACCCGTGTCGGTCGATCTTTCGGTCGTGGGTAACGGCGACTATTACAGCGGGATAGTTTTCCGCGGTATGACCAGGGGCGTGCCCGTACCCTGCCTGCGCGGCGGGAGATACGATCTTCTCATGAACAAGCTCGGAAAGCGCGGCTCGGCCGTCGGCTTCGCCGTATATACCGACACCGTCGAGCGCCCCGTCGAGGGGGAGACGGAGGACAGACCTCTCTGCGTCGCCCTGCCCAAGGGACGTCTCGGAGAAAATGTCAGGGACCTCTTCGTCAAGGCGGGCTTCGACTGCCCTGTCGACGAAAAGAACAGCCGCCGGCTCGTCTTCGACAGCAGCGACGGAAGATTCAGATTTTCGATGGTCAAGCCGTCGGACGTCGCGGTGTACGTTGAACGCGGAGCCGCCGATATAGGCGTCGTCGGCAAGGACGTCCTGCTCGAGCACGACAGCGACGTGCTGGAGCTGCTCGATCTCGGGCTCGGCAAATGCTCCATGGCGGTCGCCGCTCCGAAGGGATTCAGGGACGACGGGTCGGGTAGACTGACCGTCGCTACAAAGTTTTTCAACATAGCAAGGGAATATTACGCGTCAAAGGGCAGAGAGATCGACGCCGTTCAGCTGAACGGCTCAATAGAGCTCGCTCCGCTCCTCGGGCTTTCGGACGTTATCGTGGATATCGTCGAGACAGGGACGACGCTCAGAGAAAACGGGCTCGAGGTCATCGACAGATTCCTTGACGTAAGCGCCCGCCTGATCTGCGGAAAGGGAAGCCGGCTTTTCAGGGGAGACGAGATCGACGCCGTACGCGACGGGCTTGCGGCGGTATGTTCCCGATAACTGCACGGAGAAACAGATGATAAAGACGTTTTATTACGGACGCGACCCCGACGAGGCGGTTTTCGGAAGGGAACAGCCGCTCTCGCGGGACGTATCGGATACCGTAAGGGAAATAATCACCGACGTTGCGCGCAGAGGCGACGACGCACTGCGCGACTATACGGAGAAATTCGACGGCGTGCGGCTTTCCGATATAGAGGTCAGCCGCGAAGAGATGAGCGAGGCGCTCGGGAAAGTTGATTCCGGGCTTCTCGGGGTCTTTCACCGCGCCGCCGAAAATATCACGAGGTTCCACAGCGAACAGGTCAGAAAGGGCTTTGAGCTCAAAGACGGCGGGATCACTCTCGGACAGAAGGTCACGCCGCTTGCGCGCGTAGGGCTGTACGTGCCAGGAGGGACGGCGGCGTACCCCTCGACGGTACTGATGAACGTCATCCCGGCAAAGATTGCCGGATGCGGAGAGATAATCATCACCACCCCGCCGGGACGCGACGGAAAGGTCAATCCGAACGTGCTCGCCGCGGCGGCCGTCG
>JAFZCF010000113.1 GCA_017552165.1 Clostridia bacterium | reverse complement strand
ATCCTTCTTTTCGGCAGAAAATCGATCAGAAATCTTATAAAAAAAGCCGGCGGAGAACTGTATTATGACGATTGAGGAAGCGATAAAGTACATAAAATGCATTTCCTTGCTCGGCACAAAGCCTGGGCTCGAAAGGATAACGGCCCTGCTCGATCTTCTCGGCAATCCCGAAAAAGAACTGAGAATAATACACGTCGCCGGCACAAACGGCAAGGGATCTTTTTCGGCGATGATCTCCTCTGTCCTGAGGGAAGCCGGCTTTTCCGTCGGCCTTTACACCTCTCCGCACCTCGTTAAATATAACGAGCGCATATCGCTGAACGGAAAAGACATATCTGACAGGGAACTGTCGGGGGCGCTCGAAAAGATAGTTTCGGTTTCGGAAAAAATGAAGGAAAAATACGGAGCGCCCTCCGAGTTCGAGATACTCACGGCGATCGCCTTCGAGTTCTTCGCCGAAAAGAAACCGGATTTCTGCGTGATCGAATGCGGCATGGGCGGCAGATGGGACGCGACAAACGTTTCTGACAGGCCGCTCCTCAGCGTGATAACCGGCGTTGCGCTCGATCATACCGCGTATCTCGGAGACACAGTCGAAAAGATAGCAGGGGAGAAGGCGGGGATAATCAAGCCGGGCCGCCCGGTCCTTTTCGGCGGAAACAGCCGGGAAGCGCTCGGCGTTATCTCAAAAGCCGCGACGTCGTCTTCTTCGTCGCTGACAGTTACGGACAGGCGTGAAATCGGGAACGCGGTATATTCGGCCCGTGGCACACGCTTTTCTTACAGGGGTAAAGAATACGAGCTCGGACTTGTCGGGCACTACCAGCCGTTCAACGCCGCGAACGTGATCGAGGCGACGGAGATCCTGCGCTCGGAGGGCGTCGAAATACCGGAAAAAGCGCTTTTTATGGGTCTGAAAAACGTGCGCTGGAAGGGAAGATTCGAGAGAATGAACGACGACCCGCCGATCTATTTTGACGGGGGACACAATCCCGAGGGAGTCTCCGAGGCGGTTCAGTCTGTCAGAGAGATTTTCGGCGGCAGGGTCAATCTTATAACCGGCATGCTGAGAGACAAGGACTACGGCCTTATGATAAGCGAAATGGCGACGGTCGCGGCCGCGGTGTTTACCGTGACGCCGGACAGTCCCCGCGCCCTCGACCGGAGAGAAACGGCGGCGGAGTTTGAAAAACTCGGCGTAAGGGCGGAGGCGTGCGGATATATGAAGGTCGCGCTCAGAAAAGCAGTTTCGGAGTCGAAACGAAACGGTTTTCCCGTGCTTTGTCTCGGGTCGCTGTATTCATACGCCGGATTTTCAAGGGCAGTCACTGAAATCAGAGGGAGAGCGGAATGAACGAAGAAGAAAGAAAACAGGATACGGTCGAGCCGGAGGATAAAGCTGAAAACGCGGCATACCGCAAAAAGATTGCGGTGCGCTTCCTCATCGTGCTTGCGGTCGCCGCAGCGGTGCTGCTTATCGCAAATCTGATACTCGACAGGGCGGGGAAGACGCAATCGTCCTCTGATGACGAGGCGACGGAATCGGTCCGGCTTTTCGAGACGGATTACGACTACGATATTTTTACGGACGAATTCTACACCGAACTTGAAAGGTGGATGAACTACACCTACGGCGGGATGACGACGAGGGTGTTCACCGAAGAGGACGCCGAAAAGACCGACAGATACGCCGAGTTCTTCTTTTCGTATTTCGACGCGCTGGTTCACGGCGAATACGAGGGCTTTGACTCTTTTTTCACGGAGGAATACTTAAAAAAGCACGGCTCATTCGGCCGTTTCACGATGCAGCAGATATATAACATTTCGGTAGATTATCTGACGTCGGAATCTGACGATGAGACAGGGGAGATATATCACGTCTTCCGCGTCGCTTTTGCAATAAGGAGAAACAACGGCACGGTGTTCAGGTATTCCGAGAGCAACAAGACGATCCCGTATCTTTATCAGATAATAGAATCGGCCGACGGCAGTATCGGAATAAACCTGATAAAACGTTGATTCGCTCCCGAGAAACAGGGCGAAAAAGGGAGAAAAAGCCCGGAATGCGGCGAAAAACAAAAATATTTTGAAAAATCGAAAAAAAGGGCTTGACAACCGCGGCGCGCCGTGGTATAATTGCTCCGCTTTAGAAAAAGAAAAGTTTTTTGGAGGATAATTATGTCCACTTACATGGCAAAAAAGGAGACCGTCGAGCGCAAATGGTACGTTATCGACGCCGCCGGAAAGCCTCTCGGTAAGGTCGCGGTCGCTGCCGCTGTGATTCTCAGAGGCAAACACCGTCCCGAGTTCACTCCCCACGTCGACTGCGGCGAGTTCGTTATCATCATCAACGCCGACAAGGCGGTTCTCACCGGGAGAAAGCTCGATCAGAAGTATTATTACCGTCATTCCGGCTACATCGGCGGGCTCAAGAAGGTTCAGTACAGACTTCTTATGGAAAAAGAGCCTGAAAAGGCAATGACTCTTGCGGTTCGCCGCATGCTCCCCGACACGACGATCGGAAGAAAGTCTCTCACGAGACTTAAGGTTTATTCGGGATCGTCCCACAAGCACGAGGCGCAGCAGCCCGTAGCTTGCGAAATCTGAGAAAGGATGACGTAAAATGACAGATTATACGAGTGCAAAACCCTATTTCTACGGAACGGGAAGAAGAAAAAAATCGGTCGCCCGCGTTCGTCTTTTCCCGGGTACCGGCGTTATCACCATCAACGGACGTGATATCGACGATTATTTCGGGCTCGACACGATGAAGCTCATAGTCAATCAGCCCTTCGGCGTCACCGAGACCGTCGGCAAATTCGACGTTGTCTGCCGCGTAAGCGGCGGCGGTTTCTCCGGACAGGCCGGAGCGATCCGTCACGGAGTCGCCAAGGCCCTGCTTCAGGCCGATGAAAATACCCGCGCTGCCCTTAAGAAGGCCGGATTCCTCACGAGAGACCCTCGTATGAAGGAAAGAAAGAAATACGGCCTCAAAGCCGCACGTCGTGCTCCGCAGTTCTCGAAGCGTTAATCAGTGGCGCTTCTCAGGACGCCTCTATACCATATATTGCGTCCTACAACGCGGGTTAACCGCAATATGTAGTTGTGAGAAGCCGTATGCAGCAATTCGCGTTCTAAGATAAGTAACGTATATGCAGCACGCATGCAGCACACCTCAGTTCTCACAACTCCGAAAAACTTTACACTGTACAGGAGATCATCTTTAAGGAGAGGGTCTCCTGTTTTTTATGCTCAAAATTCCCAAGCTGCGTATGCAGCAAAACTATGATCGTGACCCCGGTACGTCATTTAGATCTGGTTGATCGCTTCCAGCAGCGCCTTCACGTCCAGGTGGGTGTACACCCTCTCTGTCAGTGTCATGGCACCGGAGTGGCCT
>JAFZCF010000112.1 GCA_017552165.1 Clostridia bacterium | reverse complement strand
CTATTGTAAAATACAAGTCCTTGGCCAAGAATCTATGTCCTCAGTGCGGAATTGGAAAACGGATTGAAAAGCCTGCAAAAAGAAGAGAAACAACATCGTGGGTTGGACGTTCCAATATGATGAATTGCGGGATGATAGCTACAGTCATTGAGGATTACGGATATCATGACATCACAATTCAGTTCGAAGACGGGTTGATACGCCAACATTGCAGAAAGGATCGCTTTAAAAGCGGGGCAATTGCCCACAAGTCATAGGACAATTTAATCCATAACTTCCTGCTTCACTTACGGATAGTAAAAACACGTTGGTTATTTGAAAAAAGATTGGTGAAAGATATGACACGTTTTTTAAAAAAAGCAAAGGAATCTCTAACTACCTTTTTCGAAATTTGTAAGTTGCCTCACTTCATTACAACAATCATTTTGATTGTTTTGGCTGTAGTTGCAATTATTATTTCAAAAGCAACTAAGTATAACGAGCCATTCCTATCGTCTGTTCTTTCAAATGTCTTTGCGGGCTTAATTACTGGGATTGCAATTTGTTTAATATCAGGATTAAAAAATTTATTCAGCCACAGAATAAGTGTCATGGTTGATTTTTTAACTGAAATTCATTCAAAGTGTCTCTTGTTCCTCGAGTCTCTTGACAAAACGATTAGGCTGGCAAGCAACTCACAAAGCTCTAGGGATGGATTTGCCGATATGCTATATGATGTTGTCTGCAAAAGGAATGATATTGATGCTGCTATCTGTCAATGTGAATATGATAACTCTTTGCCGATTAATCCGCATCGCTATTTTATTAAAAAAATGGGATATGACGCACATGAGCAATCAAATAAAAATTATTTAATACGGGAAATGGTGCTGTCTGTAAACTCGGATACTGTAACTTCCAAAGAAATTATTGAGATTTTTTCAGAAATGGAAAAAAACGTGCGGTTATGCGATGCGAAAGTCTGCTCGGAAATTAAAGCTTTGGAATTTAGGCAAAACATTGCAGAAAAGTCAATTTTTTAACAAGCCCTCATCAGTCCCTTCGGGACAGCTTCCCCTCAAGGGGAAGCCGAGAGAGCGTGCGGCTCTGTGCGTTTGAGGCGCGGGACGCCGTACGGGTCACGATTTTTCATGGTACGATATGGACATAATTATTGAAATCCTTTTGATGGTCGGGACGGTCGCGTTTGCCGTCTCGGGCGCGCTCGTCGCGATAGACGGCAATCTCGATATTTTCGGCGTATGCTTCGTTGGCGCGATAACCGCCACGGGAGGCGGGATACTGAGGGACTTTATCCTCGGCATACACCCGCCGACGTCGTTCACGGACTGGAAGATCCCGGTGACCGCCCTCGGCGTGTCGGTGCTCGTCTTCATAATCGCGCTGATACTGAAACAGAAATTCGTGAAGTTCCGCCGGCGGCTCGAGGCGGTCAACAACGTCTTCGACGCGGTAGGGCTCGCGGCGGCGTCCATAACGGGCGTCGAGGTCGCGGTGTCCCAGGGGCACGGCGGGAACTGGTTCATAATAATCGTTTCGGGCATGGTGACGGGTATATGCGGAGGGATCTTCAGGGACCTCCTGACCTCCCGCACGCCATCGGTGCTGAGGAAACACGTTTACGCCCTCCCGTCGATACTCGGGAGCGCGCTGTACTACCTGCTGAGGATCCTGACGTCGAATCTGATGATAGCCGCGGCGGCCGCCGCGGTCCTGATGATAACGCTGCGCCTCCTCGCGACGAGGTTCAGATGGGACCTGCCGAGGGTGCACGGGGAAGGGAACTGACATGAGCTTCTGGGATTATCTCTGGATATTCGGCGCGTTCGCGATCGCCGCCTTCTTCGGCGTCGTTTCAGCGCGGCATTTCGGGGAAAAGGGATATCTTTTCAACAACGCGTATATATGGGCGTCGAAGGACGAGCGCGAAAAGATGGACAAAAAGCCGTATTACAGACAGTCGGCGGTGATTTTCGCGATACTCTGCGCGGCCTTTGCGTGCATGGGGCTTTATATGATATTCAGGGACGCGTGGTGCCTCGCGTGCGAGCTCGTGTGCCTCGCCGCCGCCGGCGTTTACGCCGTCGCCTCCGAGATCTCCATCAACAAAAAGAAAAAACAATAACCCCCAACGCTTGAAACGCACAGAGCGGCACGCTCTCTTGGCTTCTCCTCGAGGAGAAGCTGTCCCGTAGGGACTGATGAGGTGGAAAGAAATGCCTAAGCCGTTCGACAGTTTTATGTGTTCGCTAACACCTCATCCGAGCGCTCCACGCCCACCGCGGCGGGGTCCTCGAAGCGAGCAGAGCGAGCTTTGGGGTTCACGCCTACCTTTACACAAGGGAGGCTAAGGTTTAGGCGTGGCCTCCTCTTGCCTTCCCCTTGGAGGGGAAGGTGTCGGCGGAGCCGACGGATGAGGTGTTAGCGAACGCATAAAACTGTTGAACGGCATAAAGCGTTTCTTTCCACCTCATCAGTCCCTGCGGGACAGCTTCTCCTCAAGGAGAAGCCAAGATAAAGTTCAGCCCCGGGCGTTTCAAGCGGCGAGAAGCCAAGCGTTCGTTTCGCTTTCTGCGTTTCGGCGGCCGGCGGCCGGCGGGGTTGCAAACGGCGGGGAAAAATGATAAAATATATTGAATAACTGTATACCGCCGCGGACCGGCGGTGGAAAGGCCGATCTCATGAAAACGATATCGGGAGGACTCCCCCGAACAGATCCCCCGTGCCGGACAAATCCCGGCGAGGGAAACGCTCCGGTCATGCCGGAGCCGGTTTTCGAGCCGCTCGGGGGCAGAATAACCGACTACGGACGCGACGAGCTCCGTCTCGAGCTCAGCGCCCGCGGAGTAGAACTCCCCGCGAGGGAAAAGACGGCGAAGGCGCTGCTCGTCGGATTTTCCGAGACCGACGCCGGCGTGACGCTCTGTACCCGGCTCGCCCTTTCCTGCCCCGAAAAGATACTCGCCGGCGCGACCGTCGCGATGTACGTTTACGGCATAAGGGACTGCGTCCTGTGCGTGCCGAAAAGCGCCTACCGCGCGGCGACGGCTCTGTCCGCCGCCTCGGCCGGCAGAGACCTGTTCTCGGTGACGCTGATCTCCGACAAATACCCGCTTTACGACCCGAGACTCCTCGTCTCGGCCGTGTTCGGCTCGGAGATAAGCCCGCTGAAACCTCTTGAAAAAAGTTCCTACGCCGTCCTGACGCCGGAAAAATGCGTCCTCATCTTCGAGGCGCTCGTAAAGGGCCTGCCCGCCGGCAAATATTTCTCTGTCGAGGGGCGGGTGCACGCGCTGGTGCGCTCCTCTCACGACGCAAAGCTCGGCGACGCCGTCGGGATCCCCGGGGGGATGACCGTCACGGCGGGCGGCGCGATAAAGGGATACAGGATCTCCCCCGACGACCCGGTCGGCGGGATCGACGGGATAATCATTGACAGAAAATACCGCGGGCCGGAGGAGAAAGCGACCTTCGGCTGCGACCGCTGCGGGCTGTGCGACCGCGCCTGCCCGATACGCCTCCGCCCGTCGGAGGGAGTCACGCGCGGCGGAAGAATTGAGCTCGGCGAGACCTGTATCGGGTGCCGCGTGTGCGACGCCGTGTGTCCCTCGGGCATCAAACTCTGCGACGCCGTGATGAGCGCCGGAAAGGAGGACGGCCATGCCGGATAAACGACTCAAAAACCGCCGGGCGGCCTTCTCGCTCGATTTTCTCATCGCGACGGTCCCGCTCCTGACCTGGAGCGCCTTCGTTCAGGGGACGCGCGTCCTCTCGCTGACGGCCGTTTCTGTCGCCGTCTCGCTGCTGACCGACCTCGCGCTTTCGCTTCTCAGAAGAGAAAGGCGCCCGCTCCTCGACCTAACCGCCCTCGTCACGGGCACGACGGTGCCGCTGTTCTTCCCGGTCACGTCGTCTGTTTTCGCCGTCGGCGTCGCCTCGGCGCTGGCCGTTTTCACCGTCCGCATAATCAATCTTTACAGCCCCGTGCGGTGCTCGCCCGCGCTCCTCGGCGCGGCCGCCGCCCAGCTCATATTCGGCGCCGGCGGATTTATTCCCTACGGCGAGAGGGCGGCGTTTTCCTTCGCCTCCTACGCCGGTCAGACGCTGAGCGAGGTCCCCGAGATAACCCAGATAAAGGCCGACGGCCTGCCGGACGCCGGGCTGCTTTCGCTCTTTTTCGGGGGCAGGACGGGTCTCATCGGCGACACCGCGGTGATGATACTCGTCGTCGCCTTCGTCTGGCTCTGCGCCTCAAAGCGCCGTCTGCCGGGCGCGCCCCTGGTCTTTGCCGGCGTGACGCTCGCGCTGTTCTACGCCTTCCCGGAGGTCGCGATCGAATCTGACATCATATCCCTTCAGCACGCGGGGAGCATGCTCGTGTGCGCACCGTACGTTCTTGTCGCCGTCTTCGTGACGGGGGATCCGGCGATACTGCCCCGCACCTCCGCCGGGAGGATAATATCCGGCGCTCTCACGGGCGGGACAGCCTTCCTCGCGGCGAAATATCTGTCGGTGTGGTACGCGCCGGTGATCGCCGCGCTTGCGGTGTCGCTGCTCGCCTTCCCGATCGACCTGATGATCGGCAGGGACAATTTCTTCGGAGGCAGATATAAACCGGGCAAAACGGAAAAAGCCCCCGGCCCGGAGGTCGGGAGCGAAGATATGAAAACCGGAACGGCCGGCGGCTCAGAAGATGTCGTCGAGCAGGGAGATGAGTGCGCCGACGGCGACGAAAACTCCCGCCCCGATGAGAAGCTTCCTGACGTTGAAGACCTTCCCGTCCTCGACAAGGTCGACTGACGCTTTTTCCTCTCCTTTTTCGGCGAGCGAAAGGCGACATCTGCCCTTTATCCCCACGGTGAGATCGCCGAGCCGTCCGAACGCCTCTTTCAGGCAGCTGACGGCGCCGTCCTTCGCTCCTATGAGCTTTTCTTTGATATTTATCTCCTTCATCGTTAAGTCCTTTCCGACCGGCCGCCGCCGGATACGTTTACTTTGCCATTATTATAGCCCTTTCGGCTGATTATTTCAACTGTTTATTTATGAAGACCATGCGGCAGAACGGAACATCCCCCGGATTCGACGCCCCGCTGACCTCCCTCCCGGGGGTGGGCAGCAAGAGGGCGGAGCTTTTCGCGCGTCTCGGGGCAAAGACGGTCGGCGGTCTTCTCGATCACTTTCCGAGGGCGTACCAGAACAGGGGGAACGTGAGGTCCCTCCCGGACTGCGACCCCGACATGGCCTGCTCCTGCGTCCTGACGGTCTCGACGGTACCGAGGTCGGCGCGCGTCCGCGGCATGGTCATGACCAAGTTCACGGCGGTCGACGACGACGGCCGGCGGGCTACGATTTATTTTTTCAACAACAGATTCATAGAAAAGACCTTTGAGGTCGGCCAGCGCTGGAGATTCTGGTGCAGAGTGAAGCGCGACCGCAGCGGATTCGTGCTGAGCGCCCCGATCCACGAGAGGGCGGACGGCCCCGTGCCGCCGCCGGCGCTCGTGCCGGTATATCCCCTCACGGCGGGGCTGAACAGCAATATCGTCATGCGCTCGGTCGCCGACGCGCTCTCGCTCGTGGACAAAGACACGATCCCCGAGCCGGTGCCGGAGGAACTCAGGCGGCGCGAAAACGTCCCGACGGCCGCCGAGGCCTACCACATGATACACTCCCCGCGGAGCATGGATGAGGTCGAGCGGGCGCGGAGATATTTCGCGCTGAGGGACGCAGTCGTCTTCTCGGTCTCGCTCGGCGTCCACCGCAGGATGATAAAGAAGGGCACGCCGCCCGTCATGAAGCCCGTGTCGGTCGCGCCCCTCGTCTCGCTCCTCGGCTTTGAGCTGACGGAGGCGCAGAAGAGGTCGGTGCGCGAGATCTCGGCCGACATGACCTCGGGGACCGTACCCATGACCCGGCTGCTCTCGGGAGACGTCGGGAGCGGCAAGACGGCCGTCGCCGCCGCCGCCGCGTACATAGCGCTCAAAAACGGCTGGCAGGTCGGGCTCATGGCTCCGACCGACATCCTCGCAAGGCAGCATTTCTCAAAGCTCGAACCGCTCTTTACGCAGCTCGGTTTCGGCGTGGCGCTCCTCACCGGCTCGATGAAAGAGTCGGAAAAGGCCGCCGTGCGCGCGGGGCTTGCAAACGGCAGGATTAAGATGGCGGTGGGGACGCACGCCCTGCTGACCGACTCGACGGTGTTTATGAAACCCGGGCTCATGATAGCCGACGAGCAGCACCGCTTCGGTGTTTCTCAGCGCGCCGTCTTCGGCGGCGCCAGGGAGGGGACCACCCCCCACATGCTCGTCATGAGCGCAACGCCGATACCCAGGACGATGGGGCTCGTGATGTTCGGCGACCTGTCGCTCTCCACCCTCGACGAGCTCCCCCCGGGGAGAAAGCCCGTCAGGACCTTCGCTGTCGACTCGTCATATACCAAGCGGCTCGTCGAGTTCATCAAAAAGCAGGTCAGGGCCGGCGGACGCGTGTACGTCGTATGCCCGACGATCGACAAACAGTGGGAGACCGAGGACCTCGTCGGCGGCTCGGACCCCGAGACGGAGTCTCACGCACGGCTCTGTTCCGCCAACGAGACCATGATGTTCCTAAATTTCAGGTACATAGGCACGGGCATAAAGGTCGGGATCATCCACGGCAAGATGAAAAACTCCGAAAAGGATCTCGAAATGACCGACTTTGCCGAGGGGAGGACGCAGGTCCTCGTCAGCACGACTGTCGTCGAGGTCGGCGTCGACGTCCCCGAGGCGACGCTCATGATAGTTCTCAACGCCGAGTGCTTCGGGCTCGCGCAGCTCCATCAGCTCCGCGGGCGCGTCGGCAGGGGGAGCGCCGAGTCGTACTGCGTTCTCGTTTCGGATTCCGAAGGCGAGGCGGCGAAGGAGCGGCTCGGAGTCATGGTCAAGACGAACGACGGCTTCGCCATAGCCGAGGCGGACCTGAATCAGCGCGGCCCGGGAGACTATCTCCCGCGTCCCGACGGCAGCGTACGCCAGCACGGCGAGTTCGCCGGCGTCATGTCCGCCGATATGTCGATGCTCAAACACGCGCTCGACTATTCGGCCGCCCTGCTCGAGAGGGATCCCATGCTCGACACGGCGCCGGAGCTCCGCGCGGCCGCCGAAAAGCTGTACGCGGAAAACAGAAGAGCGCTCCAGTAAGGCGGTTAAGGCAGTTAAGGCAGCTAAGGCAGTTAGGATGAGTAAAGCATGAAAGCACGAAACATAGGGACAAAGGCCAAAAACGCCCTCGACTCCCTCGTTCTGATAAAGAAAAAGCGCAACACGGCGATCATCCTCGCCGGCGGCTCGGGAGAGCGCGCGGGGGGAGAAACGCCGAAACAGCACGTCCCCGTCCTCGGGGTGCCCTGCGTCGCGAGGACGGTCTCGGTCTTCGACTCCTGCGGGTTTTTTGACGAGATAATCGTCGTGTGCCGCGAGGGCGAGGAGGAGATATACGCCTCGTACCGCGAAAAATACGGCTGGACGACGCCCGTCAGGACGGTGAAAGGCGGGGACACCCGCTTCGCCTCGGCGGTGAACGGTTTCCGCACGATAAAGGACGAAACCGATTTCGTATATATCCACGACGCGGCGCGCTGCCTCGTCACGGAGGAGATGATCGTGTCGGTCGGGCACGCCGCCTGCGTCCACGGCGCGGCGTACGCGGCGATCAGGCCCTCGGACACCGTCCGCGACGGCGATGGCAACACCCTCGACAGGGACGGGCTGTGGCTCGCCCAAACGCCTCAGGTCTTCGGCGCTTCTCTCTACCGCGCCTCGGCGTTCCTCTCGCTGAGGGACGGGATAAGCGCGACGGACGACGTGTCGCTCGCCTCTCACGCGGGCTTTCGTCCTTTCCCCGTCGCCGTTCCGCGCGGGAACGAGAACATCAAGCTGACCTACCCCTCGGACTTTGCCGTGGCGGAGGCGATTCTCAGATTCCGCGAGGAGGAGAAATCCGATGAAAAATGATCTTTCCCTGCTCAGAATAGGGCACGGATACGACGTGCACCGGCTCGTCCCGGGGCGCAGACTCGTGCTCGGCGGGGTCGATATCCCGTACGAAAAGGGCCTCGAAGGCCATTCCGACGCCGACGTGCTCACCCACGCTGCGCTCGACGCCCTGCTCGGCGCGGCGGGCCTGCCTGACATCGGGCGGTGTTTCCCCGACTCTGACGACAGATATCTCGGCATATCGAGCATGAAACTCGCGGCCGAGGTCGCGGAAATGCTTTCGCGCGGGGGCTTTGCCGTCGTCAATATCGACTGCACGGTGATCGCCCAGGCGCCGAAGCTCGCGCGGTATATAAACGAAATGAGGTCAAACCTCGCGGCCTCTCTCGGGATAAGCCCCGACAGAGTCAACGTCAAGGCGACGACGGAGGAGGGTCTCGGCTTCACCGGGACGGGCGAGGGCATAGCCGCCCACGCCGTCTGCCTCATCGAAAAGGAGCGGGGATGAACGTATCCGGCAGAAAAATCAGGATAGCCCCGTCGATGCTCGCGTGCGACTTTGCGCGTGCCGGCGAGGAGGCGAAAAAGGTCTTTGACGCCGGGGCGGAATATCTGCATCTCGACGTCATGGACGGGCGCTTCGTGCCCAACATATCCTTCGGCGCGGACTTCATCGCCTCGCTGAGGCGGTATTCCGGCGCGTTTTTCGACACGCATCTCATGGTGCTCGAGCCCGCTGCGTATATCGAGAGATTCGCCGCCGTCTCGGACGGCGTGACGGTGCATTACGAGGCCTGCGCCGACCCCGGCGAGGCGCTCAGGATGATAAGGGCCCTCGGCAAAAAGGCGGGGATATCGCTGCGGCCTTCCACTCCTGTCGGCGTCATCGGGCCGTATCTGCCTTTCGTTGACACGATACTCATCATGTCGGTCGAGCCGGGCTACGGCGGCCAGAGCTACATCCCCGAATCGACCGAAAAGATAAGACAGGCGCGGGCGCTTGCCGACCGGTACGGCGGGATAACCGTTGAGGTCGACGGCGGGGTCAATCACAAACACGCCGGCGAGATCGCGCGGGCG
>JAFZCF010000111.1 GCA_017552165.1 Clostridia bacterium | reverse complement strand
GTGAAATATGCCATATAGCAGGCAAGTTTCGTTCTTGTATAGTTCGATTCCTTCATAACAATATCCATATAATTATCTTTGCATTCATTTTTGTTTCCCCGCGCGATAATGAATCAATTCCTCTTTACTGCCGTTTTCTTCAACACGTCAACAAAAACAAGATAAAAAAATCCCACGGCGAGAAGCAGAATCAGCAGTGCGATGATCCACCACACGCAGCCCATGAACGGAAGTTCTTTCGTAAAGCCGAACGCGCCTGCCGGGCTTCCCCAGTTCAGAAAGAAATACGGGTAATTTTTCCCTTTGGAAAACTCCCATCCGGCGACGTATCCGATCACGGCGTATATACCGTAGGCAAGCGGGGGAAGAGTCACAAAGAAAACGCTGCTTCTCTTAACGTTCCCATACGGCCCGGTCACAAAGAAGTCGATGATCGCCGCAAGCGGGACGACAACGTGCGTGAGAACGTTCTGCAGTTTCCACGCGAAGCTGCCAAGGGTAGGCGCCAGAATAAAGGTGAACACCGCGCCCGTCAGCGTGATCGATACCGTAGCGACGAACTTTATAACGTACCACACGTTGCCGATCGCCTTTCCTCTGATAAATAACAAGCCGCCGATCAGGGATACTAAAGCGATCGCGATGTTCGACTGTATCGTAAAATACATGAAAACAACGCTTCCGCCCATAAACGTTTCGCTTGACGACAGCGCGCTCAACGCCACGCCCGCCGTCGCCGAAAGAACGACGGCAAGCTTCAGAATCAGTGAAATTGTCGCTTTTTTCTTTGGGATCAGCATATATCGGGTCTCCTTTTTGCGTTCCGAAACAACGACGTGTGCCCGGCACCGTCATTTATCTGATGATAATGCCGTTTTCATCTTGTTCAGGTCAGAACAGTATTGTCCGAGAAGGACGGTGTCATCATCCATAATCACTTCTCGAAGTGGTTTGCTCTCCAAATCCCGGTTTTTTGAACTCACGTGCCCGTGTCTTCCCGGCTCTTTTGTTTTTTCAGTCTCTGCTCGCGGTTCTGCTCTTCGGAATCGAAGAGAGCAACCGCCAGATCGGTCAGCTCACAGTCCCAGGTCTGCCCGGTCTTCTGTACTTCCGCCCACGGGCAGAGCGAGGCGTAGTCTTCGTCAAGTACGATATCGTACGAGCCGTTGCGGTCGCTGACGCTTTTATACAGATGCCTGCTGCCCGTGACGATCAGACTTTGGGCGTCCCTGCGCGTCATTTCTTTCGTTTTCAGAGCGCCGAAGATCTCTTCGCTGATCTCATAGAGATCGTAATAACCCGCCGTAAAGGTTTCGGCGGTATAGAGTTCTCTTTCGCTGTTGTGACAGGCCCTCCAGCCCTGGCCTGTCTTGAAATGAAGAGCACCTTCCGTGAACTCCGTGGGGAGTTTTATGCGCGTTCTTTTCTTTTTCCTTGACGTTGCTGACATTGTACGCCCTCTTTCCGGCTGATTAAATAAATCGAAAAACGTATCTGAAAGTACCCGTGATCCGCCCGTCAGATATTTTTCCGACAAAAAACGGCGACCGCTTCCGTCGAGCCGGTGCGGGGGAACATATTGAAGGGCGTGACGGATTTCAGTTCGAATCCGCCCTTTATAATCTCCGCGGCGTCGCGCGCGAGGGTGTCGGGATTGCATGAGACGTAAACGAGCGTCTCGGCCTCCGAGCTGATTATC
The DNA here is from genome assembly GCA_017552165.1 of Clostridia bacterium. The sequence continues at coordinate 2,030 of JAFZCF010000111.1, read as the reverse complement.
GAGGAGATAAGCGCGGGCGAGAGCCCTTTGCGCGGCGGGTCGGTGATGACGAGCTCCGTACCCTGCGGGACGGAATCGGCGCTTCCGCAGGTGAACGAAACGTTTTCGACGCCGTTGCGGCGGGCGTTTTCGCGGGCGTTTTCGACGGCGGCGGGCTCGATCTCCGTGCCGGTCACCGAGATCCCCGGCGCCGCCTTTGCGCAGCATATGCCGATAGTTCCGGCGCCGCAGAAGAGGTCGGCGACTTTTTTCGCCCCGCTCCGCCGGACGATCTCCGCCGCTCTGCCGTAGAGCAGTTCCGTGACGCCGCGGTTCACCTGATAGAATGATCTGTGGGATATCTCAAATTCGCATCCGAGGATAAAATCGCGTATCGCGTCCCGCCCGAGGACGACCTCGGACTCGTCGCCGAGGATCACGTTCGTGTCTTCCGTGTTGATATTGCACACAACGGAACTTATCGCGGGAAATTTTTCGGCGAGCGATAAAAGCCGCTTCTTTTCGCTTTCGTGCGGGCGGCGGGAGAGTACGGGGTATAGCATAGTTTCGCCGGTCGCCTCGCCGGTACGGACGCAGACGTGTCTCAGAGGGAGGCCGAGCGACACGCAGCTCTCGGCGATCTCCCCGAAAAATTCGGAAGCGAGGACGCAGCCCGAGCAGTCGGCGAGCTCGTGGGAATGGCGGGCGTAATAGCCGTATTTTTCTCCCGAAACGGGTATGCAGACCTTGTTGCGGTATCTTTCGCGGCGGCCGTCGGTGACGCATTCCGACACGTCGGCCTCGACGTGCTGCTTTTTAAGAGCCATGACGACCGTTTCATGCTTGAGCTCCTGCTCGTATTCAAACGTCACTGCCCCGTACGAACATCCGCCGCAGCGCTTTGAGGGGCAGGCGTTGTCTTCTCTGAAAGGCGAGGAGGATATGAGCTTTTCAACCCTGCCGACGGTCACGCCGCCGGCCTTGATGACGCGGATCCCGGCGACGTCGCCGGTCACTCCGCCGTGAACGAACACCGCCTGTCCGCCCGGGTGCCTCGCCACGCCGTAGCCCATCGTCGTCATACCGGTCACGGGGGCCTCGAACAGTTCGTTTTTGTACGGGATCATTTAACGGTCTCCGCGGTCAGCGAGGAGTAGAGCTTTTCATATTTCACGCTCAGCCCGGCGGCGGTCTCGCTTACCATTTCGTTGAAGAGATACGCGAGATATTTCGTGCGGAAGGCGCCGAGGTCGGACCTCACGTAGTCCATATCGAGGGGCAGACGCTTGATTATGAAATAGCCCTCTCCGAGGTCTATCACGCCGCTCGTCTCGCCGGGCTCGAGGGAAGCCGCCTCGTCGGCCACCCCGTCGATGATCTCCCCCTCGACGTAGTAATATCCGCGCCCGAGCAGAGAGCTCATGTTCGCGTCCTGCCCGTATTCTTCCACAACTTCGGAAAATTCGGCGCCGGACTCGATTTTTTCGTTGGCCTCGAGCGCGAGAGCCATCGCGTCCTCGGCGTCGCGGGGGATGAAGACGTAGGATATGCGGGTGAACTTTTCCTCCACGGCGGCGATCAGCTCGTCGTCCGAAAACCGGAGGATGCCGTTCTCCTCGCTCGTGACGTGGTCGTATATTTTCCCCCACAGCGAGGTGAAGCACGAGACGTAATAAGCGGCGTATTCGGTCATGTACGCCTCGGCAAGGAGATCCGAGCCCGTCAGTCCGCTCTCGGCCGGGGCGTTTGCCTGGGCCGATATCCCGTCGGCTATCTCGCGCTTTTCAGCGGACGAAAGCTTTACGCCGTATTTGGCGGCGAGCTTTTCGATCGCCGTGTTGCGGACGAGGACCTCGAGGACGGCGTCGTTGAGCTCCGCCTGCGCGGCGTAGTTTCCCGCCCAGACGCTGTGATCCCCTCCGTCCATGTCGTCGCGGGTGTTCAGGAACACGTATCTGTAATAGTCGTAGTTTATCTTCGTCCCTCCGATCGACAGGACCGTCCGGCCGTCCGTGGGGGACGGCCCGACGCCGGAGCAGGCGGCGAGCGCG
>JAFZCF010000110.1 GCA_017552165.1 Clostridia bacterium | reverse complement strand
GTAGATTGAAAGCGGGTTGTCGCCTGTAAGGAGTATGGTCAATATACCGGAAACGACAAGAGCCGCGAGAATTGCGGCGGCACGGATCAGCAGCGCGCGCGCGAAAGGTACCGAATGTCTTTTTGATATGATTATCAGCTGTTGACGTTTCTGTCTGGGGGATCCGGATTTATTCTTTTCAGGCATTTTCCTTTTCCTCCGTCGACGCATGAGCGCCTTTTGTCATCAGAAGACCGACTTCATCCTTTCGGGCTGTTCTTCCGTCAAGCATTCCGGTGACGGTACCCTGGCTTATCACCATAATCCTGTCGCAAAGAGCAAGAAGGACGTCCAGATCCTCGCCTACGAAAATCACGGCGACTCCTTTTGCCTTCTGCTCGTTGAGCAGACTGTAAATCATGTACGAGGAGTTGATATCAAGACCTCTCACCGGATAAGCCGCCATAAGAACCGAAGGCGAGGCCGCGATTTCGCGTCCGACAAGTACCTTCTGGACGTTTCCCCCCGATAAACGCCGTACCGGGGTTTTCGCGCTCGGCGTTGCGACCTGAAGACTGTCGATGATCTTTTCCGCGAGAGTTCTGGGCGGCTGGCGGTCGATGAAGACGCTCCTCCCCTTTTTATAGCTGCGAAGCATCATATTATCGATTATATCCATATTCCCGACAAGTCCCATTCCGAGCCGGTCTTCGGGGACGAAGGAAAGGCGGATTCCGAGATCACGTATCTGAAGCGGCGTTTTTGCGCGCAGATTAACAAGTTCTCCCGTTTTGTGGTGCAGATAGGTTATCTCACCCGAATCGGCGGCGTGCAGTCCGGCTATCGTTTCGAGCAGTTCTCTCTGTCCGCTTCCGGCTATACCCGCTATACCGAGGATCTCGCCCGCCCTTGCGCGGAACGATATATCGTTCAGAACCTTCACGCCCTCGTGATTCGTCATGTTCAGATGATTGACGATCAGACGGTCGTAATCCTTTGCGGGAGGAAGACGCTTTATATTCAGTTCGACCTTTTCGCCGACCATCATATCGGTCAGTTCCTGCTCCGTCGTTTCCGAAGTGTTTACGGTGTCGATATATCTGCCCTTGCGAAGAACGGTGACCCTGTCGGATATCGCCATAACCTCGTGCAGCTTGTGTGTGATGATGATAATCGACTTCCCGTCATTCCGCATGCTGCGCAGGACGGCGAAAAGCTTTTCGGTCTCCTGCGGAGTGAGCACGGCCGTCGGCTCGTCAAGTATCAGTATGTCCGCTCCGCGGTACAACACCTTGACGATCTCAACCGTCTGCTTTTCTGAGACCGACATTTCATATATTTTTTTCCTGGGATCGAGAACAAATCCGTAACGCCCGCATATCTCCGAGACGGTTTTTGCCGACGCGGCGGGGTTGTATCTCTTTCCGTCGTTGATTCCGAGAATAATATTTTCGGTCGCCGTGAAAACGTCTACCAGCTTGAAATGCTGATGGATCATTCCGACGCCGAAAGCGTGACTGTCCTTGGGGGAATTGATGGTCACCTCTTCCCCGTTTATAAAAATGGTTCCTTCATCCTGATGATAGATCCCGGCGATCATATTCATCAGCGTAGTCTTGCCGCTTCCGTTTTCCCCGAGGATGGCAAGTATTTCCCCGCGGCGCAGCTTGAGATCAACGTGATCGTTAGCCGTTATATTTCCGAACCGTTTGGTGATACCCCTCAGTTCGAGAGCAAGTCGTTCTTCAGACATCTCGTCTCCGTTACGAAAATTCCGTATACCGGAATTTTATATTTGTAAAAAACCGCTTGAGGGCGGGGTTGAGCGCCCCGCCCTCGTTGAAAAATGAGGTGATATCAGTCGCCGTAATTGACGTTCTTGTTCTCGATACCGTCGAT
>JAFZCF010000109.1 GCA_017552165.1 Clostridia bacterium | reverse complement strand
GGCGATTATACGGACGAAAAGATCGCTCTTGAAAAACGCCTTCCGGTGCTGGAAAAAGAAATAGGTTCACTGAAAGAAAAAGCAACCGACATCGCAAGATTTATTGACGCGGCGCAGAAGTATACGGTGATCCGTGAACTGACGCCCACGATACTCCGGACGTTCATCTCGAAGATCGTTATCCACGAGCGCGAGGTACCGCACTGCAAAACGTCCCCGCAACAGATCGACATCTATTTCAGATTCATCGGAAACATATTCTCCGTGGATCAGGCGGATGTGGTCGGATACAGGGCAAAAAACGCGTAAACGACGGTTGCAAAACAAAACGGAAAAGGACGGGCATTTTACTGTCCGTCCTCTCCGAAACCGCGAAAAACACTAAAAACACCCTTATGGGAACTAGCGTAAAGGCCAGTTCTTTCGTTTTTTAAGAATTACGTTTTGTCAGCCCTGCGGACGCAGGATATTATCTTGGCGGAACCGCGATCCGCCCTGAAACCGATCTCGTATCCTCCGTAGGTCATTTTGTATATCCTCTCCGGGTCGTCTATATACGACGGGCGCGGATCCTCGGCGACGAGCTCTGTCACGTCTCCTCTTATTTCGTCGGGCATCGCGACGCCCGGCGACGTCGTCACCGTCAGACGGTGATGCTCGCCCCTTGCCGCGTAGCCGTTCACGGCGTCGGGATGGCTGTCCGTGAAGGAAAGATACGGCTTGATATCGTATATCGGCGTACCGTCGATAAGATCGGCGCCCTCGACTCTCAGCACGGGGCCCTCGGCGGTCATTTCCACGCTTTTGAGTCTGACCGATGAAAGGCCGAGACTGTTCGGCCTGAAAGGGGAACGGCTTGCGAAAACTCCGACGCGAACGTTGCCGCCGAGACGCGGAGGACGCACGGTCAGCCCGGTCACCTCGCGATGCGCCTCGGAAAAATCAAAGATAAGCCAAATATGTGAAAAGCCGTCGAGGCCGCGGACGGCGTCGGGACTGCGGTATTTCGGCTCGAAAAGAATTTCCGCCTCGACGCCTACCCTGCCGCTCTGGCGCGGCACCCCGAATTTCCCTTCAAATCCGCACCGTATATGCGCGACGGGCTCAATCGTCATGAGGTTCACCCCCCGCCGGGAGCGGGTCCGCCCCTCAGCCAGCTTTTGATAAACGCGGTCGTTTTGTCCTCGCCTTCGTCCCTCAGCATCGTAAGCAGCGCTTCGAGCTGCTCCGAGGTCTCGGGATGGATCGAACGGTTGGCCTTGCCGCGCATAAAATATTCGAGGGGATAGCGATCCTCATACTCCGCGCCGCGATAGATCTTGCTCGCCGCGACCCTGTCGCAGAACATCTCGGCGACGTATCTGTCGGGCATTTTGACGGGCATCACACGGCGCTCCGCCGGATTGTAGTCCGTCCAGTACTCGAAGTGGTGCCTGTTCCTGCCCTTGTGATGAAGCCACGCAGAGGAATAGCCGCGCTCGAGGCGCTCGGCCTCGTTCGGCGAACGGGTACCGGTATAATACTTTGCTCCCGGGATGAACTCGGTCGGGGAATATTTCGAGAGATCGTGTCTCAGACCCTGAAACAGTATGCCGCATTTTGCGCAGAGCTTTATCACGGCGTGTCTGTGCCGGGATATGGTCCTCAGGTGTCCGAAGGGGTGCATCATTTCTCTCCCGCCGTGACGAAGAACTCCGTCGTACGGTGCTTTTTCTCAAAAATATAGTTGTATTCCACGCGATTGTACTGCCTTATCTTTTCGGCGGCGGGATCCGTCATGGTCTCGAGAGCCGAAATATCGTAGAAAGACCCGGTCTCGGTGTCAAAGAAGCCTCCGGCGTTAAGTATCGGGAATCTCTCCCTCACGGTGAGCTGCCAGTTCTGGAACGGGGTCATTTCGAGGCCGAGCGAGCCGACGAGAGCGCCTGCGAGATAATTCAGACTCAAATCGTCGGGGATCGACGAGAAATCAACGTCGTAATTTGCCCATAGGACGTAAGGCGTAGAGTATCTCGTCTGCTGGACGTTCGGGTCGGTCGACGTGAGGTCCGCGTATCTGCCGTTAAGTCTGTAAATCGGAGCGTATACGGAGTCGAGCGGCTGATGGTCCCCGAACATGAGAACGACCGTGGGCTCCGTCACGTTATTCTCTATGTAGTGTATAAGATACTCAAACGCCTCGTCGGATCTTTTCATAAGCGTCAGATACTGTTCGAGCGCGACCGACGAAACGCCGTCGACCGTTATCTGCCTCAGACCATCGTATTCCTGAGTGTACGAGCTGTGATTCTGCATAGTCACGCCGAAATAGAAGAGCGGCTTACCGGTATCGTTGCCGTTCAGTTTATCGATGAGCTCGTCGAACATCGCGCGGTCGGAAACGTAGCCGCGGATCCTCTGTCTGTGGCGCATATCGCTTATGAAGAATATCTCGTCAAAGTCGAAGAGCGGATAGACCTTGTTTCTCTGCCATCCCGTCGGGTAATACGGATGCATCGCCATCGAAACGTATCCGAGAGACTCAAGCTGAGAGACGAGCGTCGGTGCGGCGTCCGAAACGTACTGCTGATACGGTATCGAGCCCGCAGGAAGGAAAGCGCACGTCATACCGGTCAGGAACTCGTATTCCGAATTGGGGGTGTTTCCGCCCTTTACCGAGACGTAAACGTATCCGGTCTTGGCGTTTTCCATACTCCCCATAATGTGAATGAACGGAAGATAGTCCTCGTTTACGCTGAAATCGAGCCCGAGCGAGAGAAGATCGGAAAGCGCTTCGTTCATAATGACGATAATGTTCGGCTTAACTACGCCGTCGGGATCGCCGGCCGGACCGGAATCCTCATATTCCGAATAAAGCTCGGAGATCTCTTTTTTGCTGTAATTCGCGGGCTTTTCAACGCTCAGGAACTTAGAGGACCACGTGAGCGTCAGGGCGACGCCGTTGTGGCGGTACAGATACACCTCCGAGAACAGGATGGTATAATAACCGTATTTCGTTTTAGCGCTGTCGGAGCGGAGATAGGCAAAAAATACGAGCGTGCCGGCAACCGCCACCGCCGCCGCGATGAGATTGATCCACCATTTTTTGAGCTTTACACGGCAGTTGAGGAGCGGAGCGACGGAAAAAATAAATACAAAGCAGTATATTATGAAATATATCCCGCCGGTCATCGTCACGGTGTAATTGTCGAGCACCGAAACGGCGGTGCCGAGCGAGAACACGTCCCACGGATAGATTGGCGCCGAGCGGAACTGCATCGACAGGAGATTGCAGAACCCGAAAACCCCGGCGACAAACGAAACGGTCATGATCCCCGCCACAGTGTGAGACGACGCGAGCGTCACGCATACAAGTACGCATAGGTAGATCAGAACGTTCATTATGAGGATATTCGTCTTCATGACCGGGCCTGATGCGCCGGTCGAGGCGATTATTCCCGTAAATACGTTGTGATCGTATGATTCGATCAGCAGAAAAACGGCGGGTGAGGTCAGCGCAAACAGAACCCAGCCGGATATCTTTGAAAAAAGAGATTTTCTGAGCAGAGCGGCTATGACGGCAAAGCCAGCCATGAGAATCATGCCCGCAAACCGTACGGACATCCATATATCCTCTTCCTCCTGCCCGAAATACCATCCCTTAATGAGGGCGTAAACGAGCATCGACAAAAGGACGGCCGCCGGGATGAACGGAACGATCTCAGAGAATATCTTGCCGATCTTTGCGGTCTTTTTTATATCCGTTTGTTTGTTTTCCGTTTCTTTATCCATCAGATACCTCAGAAAAACCGTCTGCGTTTTCACCATTATTTTCGTTATCTTTTTTTCGCGTTCTGAAGATCAGTTTGCCGAAAATATAGTTAAGAATAACAACGATAACGGCGGCGCCGATCTTGACGGCGTACTCGTTGAGACCGAGCCAGTTGAAAAAAACGGCGAACAGAGCTTCCTGGAGAAGCAGGGTCAGGACACGCCCGCCCGTAAACGCCGCGAGCTCGGCGAGGATGCCTTTGCCTTTCCTTTCGCTCCTGAATACGAATATCCTGTTCGTCACAAAAGCAAAAAGCACGGCGGCCGCCCAGGCGACGGCGTTCGCGACGTGAATGAGAATGGGATTGCTCTTTATCCCTTCTCCCCATATACTGTACAGCACAAAGCTGATGACCCAGTCGACTGCCGTCGTGAGCGCGCCGAAAACGAGATACAGCCATATCTCCGGCTGCTTCAGCTTTTCGCGTAACTTATAAAAAAACGTCTTAAGCATTATTTTCCCGTGCCGGAATATCACGGCGATTTTTTCTTTCATAAAATCGATTCAACCGAAGAGCTCTCCGCAGATACGGGCCAGCTCTTCCCCGTCCGAAAGCAGATTTACGGCGTCGACAAACGACTGCGACGACATCGGCGGGAGCCCGAGCCGACCGCAGACGGCGTCTCTTTTCACGGCGGACGACGGTCTGCCGCTCAGGCCGAGACGGTAAAGATCCGCTTTCGTTATCTTTTCACATTTTTCATCGGGCTTGTTTTCGCCCGTGTACGGAGAAAACACCCGGATAAGCTCGTCCCTGTCGGTCCCCTCGACTCCGAGGATCCCCTCGGCGGACGGCCTTTCTTTCCGTTTTTCCCTGCCCCGTACCGGCTTTACGTATATATCTATCAGTTTTTCGCGCGGGACGACGTTTTTAAGACGGGAACGGATGAACGCGCCGGCCTTGTCGGAATCCGTCAGTACGAGAAGATCGCTTTTCTCGGCGATTTTTCTTATGATTTCTTTTTTGCCCTCGTCCCTGAAAAAAGAAAAACCGTTCAGAACGATAACGTCACAGTCAAAGACGGTGTTCAGTCTGATCTTATCGTATTTCCCTTCGACGAGAACCGGAAGGTTTATCCTCGGTTTTTCGCAGACGCTCATTTTCCTTCCTCCCTGCCACGGCGCGGGATGACCGCCGCGGCGACGGACAGAATCGTAATAACGAGCGTGATTATCCCCGGAGTTACGGTCCCGCGTCCTATGGAGGCAAACGCCTCCGACGGGAAGGTCAGAACGAGGAGAAGCGCGTCGGTACCCTCGCCGCCGAGTGCGGAAGCGCCCGACAGGGCGATAATGAAATAGCACACCGTGCAGACACCGAAAAGGAAGGCGGAAAAAGCGGACACCAGCCGCCTGCCGTGAAGATATGCGATCACGAGCACGCCGATCTCCCCTATTATTGTAATGACCGCCGTTATCACGGCGTACTCCTCGGCGGAGTATTCCGAGCCGTTGAACGACATTATGTGATAAAACGCGGATATAAAAACGAGCACGAGCGTCGCCGATATAAGAACCGCGTTGAAAACGGCGTTTTTCAGCCGTTCTTTTTTTTCGCTCATCTCGAAATCGCCTCCGCGGTCAGCTTTTCAAGTACCGAATAGCTGTCTATGCCGGTGTTTTTCATTATATCGTCGGCCTCTGCGCATATCGTGACGAGCTTTGCAAGCTGTGACGGCGAGCTCGCCGAGGCGGCGCGGGAATAAAGCTTTACGCGGTACGGGTGAAGTCCGAGCCGCGAGGCGGTGTCGTCCTGGCTCATTCCCGAATCGGAGCACAGACGGACCGAATATATGTTGCAGACCGTCGATGATATACCCGAAAGCACGAGCTCCGGCTTATACTTTTTGCTTCTGTATTCAGCAAGGATGGCGTAGGCGCGCTCGCCGTCGCGGCGCAGTATCGCGTCGGCAAAATCGTATTCGCCAAACTCGATATTACGGGAAGCGAGGGCGTCGATATCCTTCTCTCCGACCTTGTCCCTTCCGTTCTGCCTGACGTACGCGGCGATCTTTTCGGTTTCGCTCTTCAGCGTGTACATATCTCTGCCAGAGACCGAAATGAGTCTGTCACAAGCGTCCTGATCCGCGAAAACCCCCTCTCCGGCGAAATGTCTCGCCACCCATTTTGAAAGTCTGCGCGGATCTTCACGCCGGAATTCGACCTGTTTCAGCACCTTTCCGAGCGCCCTGAACTGGGAAGATTTGACGTCGTTCGCGCCGTCTGTCGCCGACAGCACGAGGATAACGACGGTGTCGGTATAAGTCTCGAGAGCCGAGCACGCCTCGCAGAGAGCCGATATCTGCGGCTCCTTGAAGGAGTCGAGCCGGAGATTGCTGAGCCTGATAAGCTTTTTATCGTTCGGAAAAGGCGCCGAGGATATCGCCTCGGCGAGCTTGTCCGGCGAATAATCGTCCTCGGTCATGCAGACGTAATCGAAATAGTCGTCGAGCGGAAGAAGCTTTTTCCTTGCCTCGGAGAAATAGTGGTTTTTGAGATAATCCTCTTCGCCGTAAAAGAGGTATCCTCCGCTCAGCGCAGACCCTGAGATAAGCTCCGAGAATTCCGCCGGGGTCATCGCCGCGGTCTGCTTTTTCTGCTGACCCGTTTTTTTCTCAGACATTGTCGGAAACCTCGATGAACAGTCTGACCATCTCCACCCTTACGCCGCCAGCCGTGACAGAGTATTCGCACAGAACGGCGCCGGTGCCGTCGCGGACGGTGTTGTGCAGCTTTTTCGTCCACACCGAGACCGATGTCCCGAGCCCGAGAAAGCTGAGCGTACAGTCGACAGACGGGAAACGCGTGTCGAGGGGTATCGTGAAACTGAGGTCGCCTTTTCTTGTGATGGTGAGCGCCTTTTTGTCCGTCCTGCGGTAGGAAAGAACCGTCACGGCGTCCTTCCCGAGGCCGAGTTCGTCCGGCTCGCAGACGGTTATCTCACATTCGCCGTTCTCATCGGAAAACGTGCCGACTGTCGAGTATCTTATGACGTCCGGCTCGACGCTTTTTTCCGGGGAATCCGAACCGTCGAAGGTGTAAGCGGACGATCTGATCCTCAGACGCACGCTCTTTTTCATAAATTGTCCTCTGTCGGTATGACCGGACCTGCTTTTACGATACGGGCCATCTCGTTCTTGACCTTGGTGCAGTATCCGTCGGTGAGGGTCCCTTTGCGCCACAGCTTGAGGGCGTTGCCCTCTCCCCTGTGATAGCACATCAAGGCCATGTCAATAAGATCGCCCTCGTTGTTGAACTCTTTTGTGTTATATCTCTTGCTGAACGAAGTGTAATAAGACAGATAATACGCCCCGGCCGTTACGTTCTGAATGAAATCCTGAAGATCTGTTATGCCGAAACGGGCGTTGAGCTTTGTCAGATGCCCCTTCGCAATCTGCATCACGCCGATATATTTACCGTTCGCCGATATGCCGTTGTCGGCGTTGTAATGCGTCTCCGCGTACATGACTCCGAAGATCATGACGGGCGATATCCCGAACTGATCGGCGATATCCATGACCACCTGCTGCTTTGAAAACGAAAGAGGCACGGAATAAAACTCCGTGGGGCTGAAAAGCGTCTGGAGCACCGTATCCGTGGCGTCGGGATCAACGGCAACGACCTCATTTACGGTCGAATCGTCATCGTCGTGAGCGTTTTCAAAACCCGCGAAATAGCTCTCGAGGTCGTCGAGCGCGTCGAGCTCCTCGACAGAGAAAAACGTGGTGACCTCGGTTGCCTTGTCGGTCGCCGGGGCCTTTGTGGTATCCTTCGCCTTTGTCGTGGTTTCGGGCGTTTTTGCGGTTTCCGAGGTTTTACCGTCCTCTGTTTCGGGGCCGTCGGTAAAAACAAACTCCGACGGCTCGTAAGCGAGCGGGGTGGGCGCGACGTCTCCCGCCGTCACGGCGGGCCTGTCGGGAGTCATTCCTGCGTCGGGCAGACGGTACCCCCCGGCGTACGACACGGCGCATGAGGAGAGCAGAACGGCGCAAAGCGCCGCCGACAAAGCGGCGGAACGGAGAGCATATATTTTTTTTCTTTCTCTCTTTTTCATGTCTCGGTGATTCTCCGGGGGCGGATCAGACTCACGTATGTTTCTTTCTCATATTATACGTTCACGCAGTTAAAAATCCTTATCGGATTTGTAAACAATCTAAAAAATCTCGGCTTTCAATCGCTTATAAGTATCGATTCAAGTTCCGGAACGTCACGCGCAATCATTTTCGCGCCGGATGACACGAGCTCTTCTTCCATGCCGAATCCGTAAAGCGCCCCTATCGGGGTAACGCCCGCACGTCTGGCGCCTTCCATGTCGAACCTTCTGTCCCCGACCATGGCGACACCTGCCGACGGGCTGACTCCCGTTCTCTCAAGTGCGTTCAGTATAAGTCCGCTCTTGTCCGGCCCGCTTTCGTCAAGAGAGACCGCCGACACATACGAAAAATATTTCCTGATCCCGAAGTGATTGAGGATCCTTTCGGTGAAAACGTCGGGCTTTGACGTTGCTACGGCGAGCCGCGCTTGCGCCGACAACCTTTCAAGCATCCCGGATATACCGGGGTAGAGCTTGTTTTCATATATTCCGCGGTCGGCGAAATATTCTCTGTAATAGCCGAGCGTGCGCCTGGCGTCATTCTCCGTCATGCCGTATTCCGACATGAACATATTGATAAGCGGCGGGCCGATAAAGCGGTAAAGTTCTTCCCTCGCCGGAGGAGTGACCCCGTATTTTTTCAGCGCGTAGGCGACCGAGTTTGTAATCCCGACGCCGGGATCGGTCAGCGTACCGTCGAGATCGAATATGACGAAAGTATATTTCATTGCCGCTCTACCAGGAAAATTTCCGGGATTTCCTCTCCGCCGCGCGGAACGTAACGGATCTCGGGCTCGAGCAGAACGCCGGTTTTCTCAAACACCGTCTTTCTGACCGCGTCCATGACGCCGACGACGTCCGCCGTCGTAGCCCCGCCGCGGTTTATGACAAAACCCGCGTGTTTTTCCGAGACCGCTGCGCCTCCGCGCGAAAATCCCTTAAGTCCGCAGGAATCGATGAGCCGGGCGGCGAAATCGCCGGCGGGTCGCTTGAACGCGCTGCCGGCCGACGGATATCTAAGGGGTTGTTTTTCACGCCTCAGATTCCTCAGCCGTCCAATCTCGTTTTTTATCGCGTCGGCGTCGCCTTTTTTCAGGACGATATCAGCCGACAGCACTATCTCCCCGCCGCTCTGAAAACGCGATGCGCGGTAGCCGAAGCCGCATTCGCCGGCATCGAGAACTTTTATCTCAAGCGTTTCGCTGTCGAGTACCGTCACGCACGCAAGAACGTTTTCGAGCTCGCCGCCGTAGGCGCCGGCGTTCATGAATATCCCGCCCCCGAGCGTGCCGGGAATCCCCTCGGCAAATTCAAACCCGGTGAGCGAGCCGGAAAGCGCCCTCGACGAGATCGCCGAAAGCAGCGCCCCCGCTCCCGCCCGGACGGTATCCCCGCCGACCGTTATTTTTTTCAGGCGAGACGTCCTGATGATTACCCCGTCGTAGCCGAGGTCGGAAAAGAGTACGTTGCTTCCGTTCCCGAGGATCAGATACGGCGTTCCCGTCTCGGCGCAGACCGCGAGCACGTTTTTCACGGCGTCGGGCCCCAGGGGTTCGGCGACAAAATCCGCCGTCCCGCCCGTTCTGAACGAACACAGGGTCGGGAGAGGAACGTCCCGGCGGCAGACGACGTCCGGCGTCTTTTCAATAAGGGCAAAAGCCCGCTCGTTCGTCATGTCACGCTTCGAGCACAAAACGGTGGAAAATCTTTTTGCCTTTTTTAACCACTACGCCGTCCGCGAGTTTATCCGCGCTCACGACGGCAAAGAGATCGGTGACCTTCTCGTCGCCGAGCGCGACCCCGCCCTGCTGTATCAGGCGCTTCGCCTCGCCCTTTGAGCCGGCGAGGCCTCCCGCGACGAGCATGTCCGCGACCTGAATGCCGCCGTCGGGGATCGAGGACGCGGGGATGGCGGTCGTCGGCATGTCATCCGAGACGGATCCGGCGCCGAAGACGGCCTTTGACGCGGCGAGCGCCTTGTCCGCCTCATCTTTGCCGTGCACCATCTCGGTGAGCTCGTAAGCGAGGATCTCCTTCGCCTCGTTCAGCTTAGAGCCCTCCCACGAACTCATTTCGTTTATCCGTTCCATCGGGAGGAAGGTAAGCATTTTTATACACTTCATAACGTCGGCGTCGCCAACGTTCCTCCAGTACTGGAAGAAATCGTACGGGCTGGTCTTGTCCGGGTCGAGCCACACGGCGTTGCCGGCGGTCTTGCCCATTTTATGTCCCTGCGAATCCGTGAGGAGGGTTATCGTCATAGCGTGGGCGTCCTTGCCGAGCTTTTTGCGTATCAGCTCGGTACCGCCGAGCATGTTAGACCACTGATCGTCGCCTCCGAACTGCATATTGCAGCCGTAATGCTGGTACAGGTAGTAGAAATCGTAGCTCTGCATGATCATGTAGTTGAACTCCAGGAAGCTCAGCCCCTTCTCCATGCGCTGCTTGTAGCATTCTGCCCGCAGCATATTGTTCACGGAGAAGCAGGCGCCCACCTCCCGCAGCAGATCCACGTAGTTCAGGTTCATCAGCCAGTCGGCGTTGTTGACCATCTGCGCCTTGCCGGGCCCG
>JAFZCF010000108.1 GCA_017552165.1 Clostridia bacterium | reverse complement strand
GGCGATACCAACAGCCCGATCAGGCTCTGGAGAAACGACGTCTATCAGAATACGTCTCTGCTGACGACCATGGTAGCAAAGACGACGAAGACCTGGAACCTCGCTCTCAGCGATACCGTCCACGCGATAAAGGAAAAGGCCGCGGGCTGAGCCGCGACCGCATATGAATCAAAGGGGCTGTTTAAAAACCTCAGGTTTTTAACAGCCCCGCAACTGTCACGGCCGGGAAACCGTGACAGCCCCTGAAATTATGTCTCAGGATCCTGCTTCCGGTGCCGTCAGGCGGGATCGATGCCCGGGAGGGAGAGATAGGGGATGAACCCGGTCGAGAAACCGCCTTCAAGCGTGATGTCAAAGACACGCCCCCCGCGGCAGTGCGGGAGCGATTTCGGCGAGAAGCCCGCGCAGCCGTCGAGGCAGAGGCGGATGCCGCCGTATTCGCCTTCGATCGTGCTCTCGTGAAGATGCCCGGCGGCGATGCATTCGACGTCGCCTCGTTCGTACATCGTCGCGAAGATCCCGGTGTTGAGGACGCCGGCCTGGATCCGCTGCGACGTCTCGCCCTTCGTCGAGCAGAGTTCGGGTGCGTCTTTCAGATACTGAAGCTCGTAGGGCGGGACGTGCATGACCGCCAGAGCCCTTACGGGGTCCCCTGCTTCGCGTTCGAGCCTGCGGGAGATATCAACGTACCAGGCAAGCTGGTCGAACCTGACGGTATCCCATTTTCGGACATGGTCGGGCAGGCCGGGCAGAAGCAGCTCGTTCGACGATCTTCCCGGACGTATCTCGGGGTGCTTGTGGGCGGTGTCGAAGCCGTAGACCGCGTAGGCGGGCCGGCCGTCGGGGCCGTATACCGGGATCGCGAAATTCGAGGTCCCGTGGATGCCTTCGGGGAGATCGCGGGAAAGGCAGCCGGGGTATCCGGCGTAGATCGACGCCTGCTCGGCGGGGGAGATGTCCATATCGTAATCGTGGTTGCCGAACACGAAGGCCCATGGTATCCCGGCTTCCTCCGCGGGCGCGGCAAAGACCGAAAGATGCGCGCGGAGCTCGTCCGCCGTCTTTGCCTTGCGGCCGTCGATGTTGTCGCCGCCCCATATGATGAAGTCGGGTCTTGTGTGCTCAACCAGCTTCCGGTAGCACTCCGGCGCTCTCGGATCGATCGAAGGGCCTTCCTGGATGTCGGAGACCATGAGTATCCTGAAGGATCCGTCGGGCCTGAATTTCAGTGTTTCTGCCATGTCGTCTGTCCTTTCGGGTATGACTGTATCGCCCTTTCGGGAATCGGTATATATTATAATCCCAATTCATTTCAAATTCAATCACATTTTTTTCCGTTTTTTTTCATATCCGAAAAAAAATAAAAAAAAGAGTTGACAAAGCCCCCTCAAAGTGATATAATAGTCAACGCGCCGGCAAAAAGGGCATAAAACGGGAGCATAGCTCAGCTGGGAGAGCACATGCCTTACAAGCATGGGGTCACAGGTTCGAGCCCTGTTGTTCCCACCGTCATATCCGGCCCGGTAGCTCAGTTGGTTAGAGCGCCAGCCTGTCACGCTGGAGGTCGTGGGTTCGAGCCCCATCCGGGTCGCCAACAAAATAAACTGCAGCCCTTGCGGTATGCCTCTGTAGCTCAGTTGGTAGAGCAGGGGACTGAAAATCCCCGTGGCGTTGGTTCAATTCCGACCGGAGGCACCATTTGCGGATTTAGCTCATTTGGTAGAGCGCGACCTTGCCAAGGTCGAGGTGGCGGGTTCGATCCCCGTAATCCGCTCCACAAACAAGGGAACGCTGACACGTTCCCTTTATATTTTCGGCACCATAGCCAAGCGGTAAGGCAGAGGTCTGCAAAACCTTTATTCCCCGGTCCGATTCCGGGTGGTGCCTCCATAACGCGTGTCCGAAATGGATCGCATTTGAAAAACGGCGAGTTTTCGCCGTTTTTCTTCGTTTTTCGCCGTTTTTCTCGCTTTTTCAAAATGCCCCCGTTGTGTAAAATAAATGGATCGTATTTCTGTTTTGGTGGATCTTTACCAGAATCGGACTGGCGCAAGCCGGTTTTTGCACCCTCCACCTAGACTCCGAAAATGAGGCAATGATTACTCTATTTTTCTAAAAAGCGTGTCAATATCAGAAGCTAATTACCATCAACTGAACAATCACCATTCAGCCGACTTTTTTTATTGTCAAAAACGAAAGGAGATACACATGCAAATCAAACTGAAACCCTGGAACGGAAACGAAAGACTGTACTTCTAGGATCAGCGTTCTCTTGTAGAAGCACAACACATCTTATGTGTAGCGTATTGTCCCTTTACAAATCCCCAAGCGTGAGTATAATGAATTATGCAAG
>JAFZCF010000107.1 GCA_017552165.1 Clostridia bacterium | reverse complement strand
CCGCCCGCAAGCAGCTCAAAAAGCAGCGATTTGTCTGCTTTCTGCTCCTTTTTCCTCTCGAGCAGTTTCGGCGGATATACCGCCGACTGTTCCGGAACTTTAACGGAATCAAACTTCCTGCGTATCGTTCTGAATGCCTTCATTTTTTCCCTTCCCCCGTTACTTTTCTTATCTTATTGACAGCGTCCGAGAACTTCTTTCTCGTGTGGCTCTCCGACCTGCCGATTATCCCGGCGATCTCCTTCCATTTGAGCCGCTGCACGACGCGGAGAACAACGATCTGCTTCTCGGTAACGTCGAGAGTCCCGAGAATGCGCTCCGCCTCGTCGGCGTCGTCGATACGCGCGTAAACGTCCTCCGCCGGGACGTCCTCGCTCAGATCCGCCCACAGCCCGGCGTGCTCCTTACGTTCCCTGTCGATCGCGATATTCCTCGCGACCGAAAGGATCCAGGTCTTTGCGCCGCCGCGCTCCGGAACGTAGGTGTCGGCGGAGTTCATGATCCTGAGAAACGTTTCCTGCATCACATCCTCCGCCGCGGTCTCGTTTCCGAGAATGGAAAGCGCGAGCGTATAAATCTTTTTCCCGAGATATTTGTATATGATATCGACGCCGTCCATATCTCCGGTCACGATCTTTTTCATCGCGGCGTCGCAAGCCGCGCTGTCAAATACGCCCATGATCCGCTCTCCTTCCGTGGTCCTTCACTATATTATACGTTTAAAGACGCAAAAAACGCTTTTCTGTCCGGAGCTTTTTCATTAATTCGTCACATAACAGTCAAATAATGTCATAGATCGCAACAAAAAACCTCCCACACGGGGCGGATCTCGGCGAGCATTTCCGCAAAGCAAAAGCGCCGGTGGGAGACCCGCCGGGCGCTTTTACGGCTCTCGGTGCCCTACTCCCGAGACCGTCGGACGTTATTCATTTTGAGTGATTTCCTCAAAAAATGATTACTTAATATAAAGCGCCTTGGAATTTATATTTTGCCGGAAATACAATGCTTCCTCATCCAAGAGCTGATTGGGCCATTTGTCCTGTATTGCCTCCCAGTTGACAGTATCGGGATCGACGTATCCAAACAGCCAATCGTCGCCGAACGGTTTTCGGGGAGCGTAGAACAATTCCGTTTCATAGTCGAGTTTGCCAAGAAGAGACTTCACCTGTGCAGCGGTCCCGAAGGCAACGCAATATCCCCTGAGCGAGGCAAGCGTGTTTGCCCATTTCTCGTCGTTCAGATCAGCAACTATCATACAGCCCTCGTTTTCGACAAGCGTCTTCATCTCCTCAAATCGCTCGTTTTTCAGCTTTTCCGCGTCGTCCTTGTAGAAAAGCAGATTGTCAGGGTCGCGGATAGCGTCCAAATACGCCGTTTTATAACGTTCGTCATAAATCACGGCATTATAAGCGTCAACCACTTCCTGCGAAGGCCGCGTGGACAGAACCAGATCGACGTACTCCTGCCCGGCGATATCGTAAAGCTCATCTATGTTGCTGCCCATATATTCTGCATTTTCAATCAGATTTTTGACTGTTTCATATGTGAGACCGGTTTTTTCAGCTACCAAACGATATCTTGTTTCCTGATTTGCTTCGGTGCCTTTATCCACAATTTTTTTCAGTGCGCTCCTGTAATCCGAGGAGTCCAGATACCGTGTTCTCCGTATTACAAACGGGATAAGTTCGCCGTCCGACGCGCTCCATATAGGACTGTCCGCATCGTCGGCTGTGATTCTGTATTCCAGCATTAAACTTTGCGGCTCTTCTTCAACTAACGCCCTTTCGTTGAGACCCAGGTAGTCAAACCAGTATTTATCATTGATGTGACTTTGATAATCAAGTACACCCTGCAGTACCCATGTCGGGAGCGGTTCACCATTGTCATATAACATTACGACCGGTTTTTGACCGTTTTTTGAAAAGACGATTTCGAAGAAATGCTGTTTGAGGTCATTCCCGACACCTTCAACAACAATCTTACCGTCTTCATTCGCAAAGCCGAGGTCGTAATACTCCATAGCTCCGAAGACAGTATCATACACTCCGCTTTCGGTTACCGCAACGACTCTGAAAGTGAATACTCCGCTGGTCGGGCCGTATGACAGCAACAGTACGTCATTTATTTGATCCCCGTCAATGTCGCAGACGGCAACTGATTCCATTGAGGCCTGCCAGGTCTTATTGTCCTTCACAAAGCATACCGAACAATCGTACGACCCGTTAATATCTTCTTGTCCGGCGGAGTTATAACGGTCGTATGAGTAAACGGGGATCGCATAAATCTGTCCCCCGGTAAGATCATAGAACCCTTCCGGAGATATGTTTATCGGGTGTATTTTGATTTTTGAAAGACTGTCTTTGTTGTCATACCACAAAAGCGAGGATGTATCGCCGTCGTCTTCTGCATACCGACTTCTGGAATACCACGACAGGCTTAAAGTCTCATACGCATCATACTGTAAAAAAATCATGCAATCGTCACGAAAAAGAAAACTACTGTATTTCTTCGTTGCGAGCTCAAAACCCGAGTCCGTAAGGCTTGAAATAAATTTATTGTAGTTCGATACCGAGAATTTTTTATATGAATAATACTTGCCGCTTATTTCGGGCGATCCGTCCGGCAGAGAAAACGGCGGTTCTCCGATGGAACCAATATTATTGCAATACCATACACCGTCCGCCGCATGCGGTTCGACAAGCGCCTTTGTATCGCCCGTCACGCCCGGCTCGACGTAATCCTTGCGGATAAGGCCCGGACCGATCGCGACGGCGAGGACCATGACGAAAAGCAGCA
The DNA here is from genome assembly GCA_017552165.1 of Clostridia bacterium. Next base: position 8,469 of record JAFZCF010000107.1, on the reverse strand, counting down.
CGCCGCCCGCGGCGAGTTCAATAGCAAGTCGGCCGTTCCCCCCGCGTTTCGGCGCTTTTGCGCTCACTCCGGGAGGATATACCGCGGACCTCTCCGGCACCTCCGCCGAGGCGTACTTTTTTCTGATTATATTGAGTTCCTTCATTTCAGACCACCCGTTTTTCTGTTTTCCCTGATTTTTTCGATTGCCTCCGCGTACTTCTTTCTCGTACGCTCCTCCGATCTGCCGATTATCGCGGCGATCTCTTTGAATTTCAGCCGCTCTGCGGCGCGGAGCACGACTATCTGCCGCTCCGTTTCGTCGAGAACGCCGAGTATTCGTTCCGCCTCGTCCCGGTCCTCTACCCCGGAATACCCGTCGGTATCCGGGACGTCCTCCCCGAGCTCCTCCACGCGCGATCTCTCCTTCTTTTTGAGAAGGTCGAACGCCGCGTGTCTCGCCACCGAGAGGATCCAGGTTTTTGCCGAGCCGCGCGTCTCGGCAAAAGTCCCGGCGGAGTTCATGATCTTTATGAAAGTTCCCTGCATGGCGTCCTCCGCGTCGGTCTCATTGCCGACAACGGACAGGACGAGCGTGTAGATCTGCCTTCCGAGGCGATCGTAAATAAGATCTATCCCGCTCATATCGCCGGAAGCTATTTTCTTCAACGCGGCTCCGAGCGCCGCACTTTCAAAAGCACCCACGTTTTTCCTCCGTCGTGACCCTCTGTTATATTATACGTCCGGAAAGGCGAAAACCGGTCGGACTTTTTCGCGTTTCGTCACTTTATAGGCGAAAGAAGTTCTTTTTTCGCACCCATTGCGGCGGAGCGCGAAAAACCCCCGCCGGCGCCCTATTTCCGACGGGGGTGCGCGCCACGGACGGCGCGGCTTTTGAGTACGTTCCGTACTCACGCGGGGGGCGATCCATATCCATAACGCCGCCCGCGTTTCGGTTATAGCTTTTTAACTGAAAAAATCAGAAGCGGTTGGCCTGTACCGACCCCAACGTCAGCTCCGTCGTTTTCGAAAATCCGTTGTCAACGGGAACCGTGCCGTAGTAACTGTAAACCGGCTGAAGAGTCGGCATGCCGTTTTTGTCATTTTCGGTCCAGTATTCAACGTATAATACGCTCACGGTAAGCGTTCCGCTCACCTGCCCTCCCACATTTACGAGTTTTCCCTGTTCGATCATGTCAAACACCTCGGATACCGATATCATATCGGCGCGTTTTCTTGATGCAAAATCCAGGGCCTGGCTTGTAACGCTCTTTATCACTCCGTCGACGCGGATAACGACGCTTATTTTTCCGTAAAGATAGCGAACGCCGTCCAGCGTTCCGTCGCATACAAAGGTTACCTCCGTCGGGACAGATACCTCCTTGCCTTCATCGTCCCGATGTGTCAAATAACTTCGTCCGCTTGTTCTCAGAGAACAGTCACCGGAATACCGGCTAAAAAGTTCGTATCTTTCAAGAAAATCCCTGACGATTTTTTCAAGTTCGTCGTCGTCCTTTTCCTCTCCGGGCTCCCCGGCGGCACGGTTTTTCCAGTAATACCTTCCGTACTTGTCGAGTGTGAGAGAGATTGCGCCGTCATCTTTTTCATAGTTTCTCGCGTCGTCGCTCGCTGTGTAGCTTTCGGGGTCAAAACCCATCTTTTCGGCGAGCGGATAATCGTTATATTCCACCGGGTTTCCGTAAATATAAAGATTGCGGAATATGTTTTTTATTCCCTCGACTGCGCTCAGCCAAAGCTCGTTTAGACGGTTCACCGTAAGCCGGCAGCCCGGCTCAAAACTTGTCGGCATTTCAAAGGGGTCGACGTCGTCGCCGTACGTCTGTTTTTCACCGCAGGATGCGGCGGATAAAATCAGAATCGCCGCCGCCATAAGCAGGCATAAAAATCTCTTGCTTTTCATTCTTTTCTCTTTCAAGGGTTATCCCGCTGTTATTTCAACGCCCGATGACTTGATCGAAAGCGTGTATTTCGCGCCGGTGGGTATTTCCAGCGGGATGTCACTGATATTTCCGATAAATATCTCGTATCCTTCCGCTGTCATTGCGAGTATTACCAGATCGGTCAGAGTGTTTGCCTGAACCGTGAACGTTCCCGAACCGTTAGTGATCGTGACTGTCTTATCGTTTAATGTCATCATACCGAGATAAGCGGTTATCGTAGCGAGGTCTGCGGTTTCGCCCGTGATCAGATCACAAAAACCGAGCCGCGCCGAGGTCATACTTTCTCCGTATGAGTAGAAAAACCCTACCGGATTGTTTTTTGCGTCATACACAGGCATAAACCTCGCAACCGGCTTTGCAGAAACGTTTATATATCCGTCGCTGTCAAAAACATAGTTTCCGTTTTCGTCCTTTGGACAGAACGTGAGCATGATAAATCTGCCGTTATGACACAGGTAAGTTATATCATTGCCGAACGGATCGCCGAAATATACGATTTCCGAGCCGGCAGGCAAAAAATCAGCATCGACGGTATATGCGCCGCAGTTATCGGAGGGAACGAACATATTGTTGTATTCCGCTGCAAGCAGGGCGTCCATCCATTTCCGGGATATCTCCCGTCTTGGGAGATTAGAACTGCGCGACACGACCATCAGCATCGGATTGTTATCGTAATACAGAGGACTGATATATTCATTCTTTCCGTCATAAAGCATATCGGAAACGTTTTTAACTGTGGCGGACGTCGCGTATCCTCTGCTGTCCATACGGATAACGACCGCCTTTTTACCACTCACCCACACATTGGCGGTATACCCGTCCTGTCCTGGCATGAGAAGCTTTGCCCTTCCTTCTGTTCCGAACAGCTCGGTGAGCGCGTAACCCGGCATGTTTTTCAGCGCCGAGGTGAGTTCTTTATCCGTCATTTTGACGGCGGCCTCGAGAGATGCCGGCATCTTCACGCCGTTGCGCTGGGGATTCGCCGCTTTTTCACAGTCCAGATCTACCGCGTATCCCTTTGAATTGAACGTTATCTTTACGGTGTACGTCCCGTATACGGTGCTCCATACCCCGCTTGACGACGGAGCGCCCCACCGTGACGTAAGGTCGGCTTCTTTGAGTCCCATGATGCCCCAGAGCACCTCGTATTCCGGGTCGCCGAGCATGAAATTGCCCGTCGGCGGGAACTCGGAAAGCGGCATCACCGGGTCTTCGTCATACCTGTAGTTTTCCCTCAGGAGAAGGACGTCATACGCGTCGTCCTCGTACGAATAAGCGGGATAGACCCACAGGACCTCGCCGCTGCTCTTTTCGACGCCAACGTTGAGATAATTTTTGCTATCGAACGGGATTTTGTACAGTTTTACCCCTTCGAGTGAGGAAAGCGACCAGTTTTTCTTCGCGAGCTTTTTGTTCGCCGCATCGCCGTCCACAGAGCGCACCGACTCGCCGAAATACTTTTCGAGCTCGCTGAACTTTTTGCCGACGAGCTTTTCGTTAAGCTCGACTATGGTCTCGTCGCCGGTCAGCCCGAGCGCGTCGGGCTCCGGAGCCGCCGTTGTGTCGAAGTTTCCGGTCGGCTCAACGACGTGCGGCGTGGTCGTGTCGGGCTCCGACGTCACGTCCTCCGTCTCCTCGGTGGTGAACGGAGGACCGGCAGTCGTGATCTCCGGCACGTTCGACGTGTCCGGATTTCCGGTCGCATGACCGGCGGTCGATTTGTCGCCCGTCTCGGTCGAAGGGGCGGAGGTAGTGTCGCCAGGCAGGTTCTCCGTATCTACGAGTATATCCGATCCCCCGTTCCCGGGCTCGCCGAGCGGAAGCTGGTTCTGCCTCCTGAGGGCGCCCTGCCCCGCGAGGACCGCCCCGATTATCAGAAATAACGCCGCGGCGCTCGCCGCGAGCTCGAGGAACAGCTTTACGTTCCCGCGGCGCTCTTCCTTTTTACTGCTCTGCGCGACCGCCTCCCGGGGGAGGACGTTCTCCGCCGGCGGCACGTCGACGGAGGAGTATTTATCCCTTATTTTCTTTGGTACGTTCATTATCGTGTTCTCCTTTGAGTGTTTTTCTCATTTTTTCGATTGCCCGGACGTAGCGCTTCCGCGCCGCCTCCTCGCTGTATCCCGTTATCTTAGATATCTCGGAATATTTGAACCGGTGGACGGCGCGCAGCAGCACGATCTGCCTGTCGTCCCGGCTGACGCTGTCCAGAGCCCGTTCGATATCGTCTTTTTCGATCCTGTCGGGCGGGAAGTACCCGTCATCCCTGACGCTCCCCTCAAACGCGCGCCTGCCCCTCAGCCGTTCGAGGGCAAGGTTGCGTGTTATCGCCATTATCCAGGCCCTCGCCTGCCCTCCCCGCCAGGTACCGGCGTGATCCATTATTCTTAAAAACGTTTCCTGCATGACGTCCTCGGCCTCGGCCTCGCTGCCGAGGATGCCCAGGGCAAAGGTGTATATCTGCCTGCCCATTTTTTCGTATATGAGCTCGAGCCCGCTCATGTCTCCCGCGGCGATCTTTCTGAGCGCGGCCGCGCACGCCGCGCCGCTGAATATATTCAATTGCGTCCTCCTTTCGAGGTCTCTCTGTATATAAGACGGAGAAAAGGGCCAAAACCGGACAAACTTTTTTGCGATTTTTCGCAAGTTGTCATAAAATTGACGAAAGTAGTCATATACAAGGAACTTTTTCCTCCGGAAAATCGATTTTTTTCGCGCGGGGGCGATTTTTTTGCCGTGACGGACGGCCTTTCCGGCTCTCTCCCGATTTTAATTACGGCGCTATTTTATCACCTGCCGCTGCGTTTGTCAACACGAAAGGGGCGGGCGTCAACGGCGACGCCCGCCCCTTTGTCGGCGAATATTCAGAGCCGGTTTTCGGGCTCGGTGTACGGGAGAACGGCGATCTCGAGATTGCCGTTTTTTGTCCTCAGCTCGTCGATGAAGGCCTTCTCTTCGTCTCTGTTCTTCATAACAATTTTGTACGACAGGCGGAACATTGAGCCCATGCCCGTGGTCTTTACCCCCTCCTGAGAATACGACCTCAGATAGTGGTCAAAAGTGTCGTCAAAAACGCCGTTGTATTCGAGCGACTCGGGGATGGTTATGCGCAGGAGCCGCTCCTCCGCCGCGTTTTTGTGAACGAATATACCGCTGCCCGAGATGAGGAAATACAGCGCGGCGAGGACGATCAGGACGATTATCCCGTAAGCGAGGTATCCCATACCGAAGATGATCCCGGACGTCATCGCGATGAGTATCGCCGCAATCTCGTCCGCCGACCCCTGAGCCGAACGGAACCTCGTCAGCCCGAAGGCGCCGCCGACGGCGATCCCCGCGCCTATATTGCCGTTCACGAAGGTGATTATCGAGGCGACGATAAAAGGCATGAAGCCGATCACGATAAAGAAGCGGGGCTTCGATCTCATTCTGAACGACATTATCCACGCGAAGAGAAGGCCCGAGACGACGGCCGCGAGCGCCATTATAAAAAACGTCCCGGCCGTGACCTCAGTCGTGTAAATCGAATCAAACATCTGTATCTCCTTCCGGCGCCGTCATATCGCCGCGCGGGCGCCAATTATCTGTTTTTTATACGCTTCCCCGTATTTCGAGAAGCTTCCCTTGTATATTTTTCCCTCGGAAAGGAGCGAGCAGAGCCAGAGCGGCATGGCGTCCTGGACCTTTATCTCAAGGACCGCCCAGCCGGGAGGGAGAAGACTTGTCCCGTCCATGGAGACGGTCAGGTCGAGTTCGCTCATCCTGTATCTCGGATTCCCGTCTATCGTCAGGCGGAGACCGCCGCCCGGCTCGGAATACGCCGTCCTGTCGTAGATTATGAGGCACGACGGGACGAGCTCGCCGTACATATCGCGGCAGTATTTCAGCTCGCTGTTTATCTGCCCCTCCGAGCATATGTCGCCGACGCCAGCAAAAAAACTGTTGACGAGGGGTATCGTCGATTTGACGCGCCTTTTGTATACAAGGCCGTACGCTTTACGCTTTATCTCAAGGAACACGGGAGAGTCCGCCGTGGCGAGCCCGTAGGAGCGCAGGCGGATCTTTTCCTTGAACTCCGGATTCTCTATCGATCTGTTTATGAGACGGTAGTCCGGGGTGTCGTAATACAGCGTGCCGATCGAGGTCAGACCGAAACGGTCGATCTCCATGCGGCCCGCGAGCTTTTCCCGGACGAAATCGACCTGTCCGGGGCTTATGAGGTATTTCACCTCAACCCGCTTCATTACGAGAACGGGATTTTCAACCGTGACCGGCATACCGGCGCCTCAGAACACGAGCTCAACGGTGAACTGCCCGTCCCTGACGTACGCAGTCACCCTGCCGTTCATCGTCCTCGCGACGTCCCTGACGTACGACAGCCCGAGCCCCCTGCCGTCCTTCCCGGCGGCGTTTTCGAGCCGCACGAACCTGTCGAACGCTTGGTCCGCCCGCCTGTCCGAAAGCTCCGTACCGTTTGACGCCGTCAGCGTCACGCGGCCGCCGCTTTCCGAAAGCGTGAACACAGCACTCCCCCGGCCGAACCTGACGGCGTTGCATACGAGCTCGCCGAGCATACCGCATATGAGCTCGCTGTCGCCCGAAAGCGACACGCCGTCCTGTATTTCCGTAATGACCTCAACGCCCGCCGCGTCGAACGCCTCGCGCTTTTCGTCTATCCTTGCGGAAAAGAGCTCCGAGACGTTTACCGTCTCTTTTTCTCCCGTCTGGTCTCCGAAAACCGACAGTTCCCCGAACTCTTCGACGAGGGAGGACACCTTGCCGATCTGCCGCCTGATCGAATCGGTGCGGGCTGATTCCCCGTTCTCCCGTTCGATGAGCGCAACGTCGGCGCTTATGACGGTAATCGGAACCTTGAGATTGGATTCGACCACTGCCGCGAACTGTTTCTGACGTCTGTCGGCCTCCTCGAGCGGTCTGAACAGCTTTTTCCCGACCGCCGTCAGGACCGCGGCGCTCACGGCGAGGCACGCGAGCCCGCCGATCACCGAAACGATGAGTATCCTGTAGGACGGGAGGAGCTCGCGCCCCTGATCAACGACCGTCACATAGTATTTGCCGTCTATCGCCTCGTAAATGCGGTATCTGTACGATCCGTTCGTCCAGCCGGTATAACCGAATTTCTCGTGGAAAAGCTTTTCGGCGAGGGCCTTTGCCTCTTCCTCTGTGAATGCCGAGATGTTGAAGGCGACCATTTTCCCCGTGTCGACGCAATAAGTGAAATATCTCGTTGAATGGAGCAGTTCGGGCGATCCGGGGCCCATCCTGTCAAGGCCGCTCCCGACGTCCTTAGGAGGGCCCTTCAGCGTCCCGCGCCCTTCCGCGATGCGCATCGTGAGCCGGTCGGCGTCCTCCGCCGCCATCGTGAAGCTGAGCAGATTGACGGCCGCGAGCAGTATGACGAGAAGCAGAGCGGCGGCCGCCGTGCCGTTTATCACGAACAGTTTAACCGTTTTTTTCATTCCGAAATCACCACCCCGTAACCGGTGCCAGTCCGATATACGATACGCGCCTTTCTGTTTTCGCGTTCAAGTTTGCGGTTCAGCGAACGGGCGATGAGCCCGGTGTTTTTCACCTCCGGCTTCTGCCCCGACGCGAGGCATGAGACGAATCTGATCTCGTCGAGCGTCAGCCGTTCGTTTCCCATTATCATGTACGCCGCGTCGGCGACGGCGTCGCCGAGCGGGACCGTCCCGCCGTTCTTCCCGAGGGCGGCGAGGCCGTCGGTCACCGAGAAGAGATCCTCAGGACGGAACGGATATTCAATGTACGCGTCCGCGGCGCCCGCGCCGGTCAGCTCAGCCAGGTCGGGGGCCTTCATTTTCGCGACGACAGTCCTTATCCCTTTGCCGCGGAGGTGTTCTATCGCCTTCGCCGTGTCGGCGTGCGGGAGCGTCTCGTCGATGACGGCGACGTCCGTCTCACCCCGCTTTGCACGCGCGGGTATCTGGGTCGCGTCCCTGACGGAGACGGCGGAGTCCCCTCTCAGTGCGAAAAGCGCCTCATAGCAGGCCGTCATATCCCGGTCGGAAAATGCAATCAGAATATTCATGATTCCCCCTTTCCCGCGCGTTTCTCCGCGGTTTTTTCTCTTTCAACGGTATTTTATACGTTTTTTTCCGCCGTGTCAACCTCGCGGCGCCGCTTTTCATCCGACTTTCAGAAAACGTACACCCCGGGGGCGAAAATTCATCGTTTCTTCACCGCGGGCGCCGCCCCGGTTTGAACAAAACGGCTTGACATTCGGAGGACAATAAATTATAATTATGTAAATCTCTCAAAGAGGCGGGAAAATGAGTTTATTCGACAAAACGTTCGCCGGAACGTGCCGCGATATACTTGAAAACGGCACCCTCGTCACCGACACGAAGGTCAGACCGAAATGGGACGACGGCACTCCGGCTTATACGAAAAAGCTTTTCGGCGTCGTCAACAGGTATGATCTTTCAAAGGAGTTCCCGATGGTGACGCTTCGCCCGATATCGCTCCGGCTCGCCGTGGACGAGCTGCT
>JAFZCF010000106.1 GCA_017552165.1 Clostridia bacterium | reverse complement strand
CTGCTCGGCACCTGTACGGGCATACTGTGCGCCGGCGTGAAGACCGCGGACCTGCTCATATCGCCGCTGATGAGCGTCATAAGAGCGACTCCGGTCGCTTCGTTCATCATACTCGCGCTCGTTTGGATACCGTCCGAGGGGATAAGCGTCCTTATCTCCGCCCTGATCGTCGCGCCGATAATATACCGCAGCGTGGTCTCGTCCGTCAGAGCGACCGATCCAAGAATGCTCGAGCTCGCCGGCGCCTACGGGCTGAGCCCCCTACGGCGCCTGTCGGCTGTCGTTATCCCGTCCGTCGCCCCGCATTTTATCGCTGCGTGCTCGACCTCCGTCGGGCTCGGCTGGAAAGCCGGTATCGCCGCTGAGGTGCTGTGTACTCCGAAAAACACGATCGGCAGGATGCTTTACAACTCCAAAGTCTATCTTGAAACGACAGATCTTTTCGCGTGGACGGTCATCGTTATTCTCCTGAGCGTTATAACCGAGCTCGCCGTCCGGCTGATAAGGAGGGCGTCCGGTGTCTGAAATAATCATAAAAGGTTTGTCAAAATCTTACGGAGATAACAAAGTCATCGACGGGCTGACCTGTACGTTTGGGCGGGGCTTTTATCTGCTCGAAGGGAAATCCGGGTCGGGAAAGACCACCCTGCTCCGCCTCATCGCAGGGCTTGAGGCGCCGGACAGCGGCCTGATATCTCCGACCGGAGGCGCGATGCTTTTTCAGGAAAAACGGCTGATAGAAAACCGCTCGGGGCTGAGAAATATCACCTCTTTTTTCGGCGGGAGCTCGGCGCGCGAGGCGCTTTTGCTCGCCTCCCGGCTCGGTCTCGAAGCCGAAGATATGAAAAAACCGGTGCGTTCGCTCTCGGGGGGCATGGCGCAGAGAATCTCGATCATCCGGCTCGTCATGCACGTGAGGAGATCGGGGGACGATACCGTCCTGCTCGACGAGCCCTTCACCGGACTCGACGCTGAAACGGCCAAAAAGGTCTCCGACATCTTTGCAGAAGAATTCGCGGGAAAAACCGTCATCGTCGCATCCCACACCGACGGCGACATCCTCCCGCCGCTGTCCGGAAAAATTGTTCTGACCGGGCCGTCCGCCTGATAATACCGTAAAGTCAAAGCCGCCCCGACGGGCGGCTTTTGTTATCAAGCGTAACAGAAAAATCGCCTGCCGCGATTTTACGGCAAAGACCTATGCGTCCTTCCCGCTTTCCGTGCCTTTTATCTTTGTATCGACGTCGATCTCTCCGCCGAGCGCGAAGGAATAGATCACCGTCCTGTTCACCGGCTTGCGGAAGACCTCCTCGGCCGCGCGGCGGTAATATGAGAGCTGAGCCGAGTGCTTATCGGCCAGCCGTGCCGCGAGCTCCCGGTCTCCCTCTCCCCTGCGCCTCGCGTCGGTTTTGTAATCGACGATCGTGAGCGAGCCGTCGTCCTCTTCGATAAGAAGATCGATGGCCCCCTGTACGAGCACGTCTCTGTCTTTGAGCGCCTCTTTTTTATCTTGTCTGGCAAACTCGCTTGCCGGAAGGAAGACGAAAAATCTGTATTCGCGCCAGATCTTATCGTCCGGAGTCGACAGTATGCGTCCGAAAAGCTTTGAGTGCGTGAAGTCCTCGACGGTCTTTTCGTCGACGAGAGCCGCCGACTCACGGCTGATGAAACAGCCGTCCGTCTGCCGCCTGAGCTCGTTTTCGAATCCGTTTTCGCTCAGATTCCTGAAATCGCAGAACTGCATGAAGGCGTGGGTCGCGCTGCCCTTTTCGGCTCCCGAGCCGCCCTGTTCCTTTTCTTTCGCTATGTCCGGCACGGCGGCGTCGGCCGAGAAAACGGGAACTTCCTGATATCCGTCGCCGTCGAACAGCTTTGCCGAAAGGGACGTCACCGCGAGCTTTGTCGGCAGCTGAATAACGCCGGCAAACGGATCGTCCGACAGGAGCCGTTTTTTTAGCTCCGAAACGATTTCGGGATCGGAAGGCGGGTTTGTGACAGCATCGCCCGCGTTTTTCTCCGGCCGGACGAATTTCTCAAACCTGAATGCCTCCGGCATAACGGCGGAGATGAGCTCGGCGTGGCTTTTCGCGTTTTTCATTATGAAAGCCCGCGCCAGTTTCTTGTCTTTCGCGACGGAAATTATCGCGCTGTCGGCCTCGAGTTTCTTTTCGAGCTGCCCCTTGTTGTTGTCCGTGACGTAGAGATAAAGGCGCTTTTTCGCCCTTGTAAGCATTACGTAAAGCAGACGCAGTTCCTCGGACAGATCCCTTTCTTTCCGGGCTTCGGCGTCACAATTATATATGAACAGGTCTTTGTTTGCATAATTCTCCCTGTCCGCTATGCGTGAAACGATCAGACCGTTGCCGTCGACAAAGCACCTCGCCTTCTGATTGCTTCCCGTCGACTCCCTGAGGCCGGCGAGGAACACGACGTTCATGCCCAGCCCCTTTGACTTGTGAGCCGTCATGATAGTGACGCAGTCAGGGGGGGAATACGTCTGTTTGAGCGCGTCGTTGCCCGCGACCATCTCGTTGACGTGATCGACGAAATTGTACAGGCCGCGGTATCTCCCGCTCTCAAACCTGACGGCAAAATCGTGGAAAGCGATGAGATTGGTCTTTTTACCCTCGGCGTCGGAGGTCTTCATGCTCCCGACGGATAGCATACCCGTCTCGGTATAGAGATTCCACAGAAGGTCTCCCACGGGAAGTGCGGACCATTTGCCGAAATCCGCGATCTTTGAAGTGAAGGCGCGGCATTTCGCGGCGAGCTCCGGATCGGCTCCGTCCGTCCCGGGATAGAACTTAACTCTTTCAAAAAGCCCTTTTTCCCCGTAGAAGGGCGTCCTGAGCCGGACGAGATCCGTCAGCGTGAACCCGAACAGGGGCGAGCGCATCACGGCCGCGACGTGAACGTCGTTCGACGGATTGTTCACCACGTTGAGGAGAGAGATCGCGAGGATAACCTCTGGCGAGTCGAGCGGGTTCTGCGACGTTACGTTGCTCACAGATATCCCGGCCTTTTCGAGCGCGTCCTCATAGTATCTCGACGGCGCGTTCTTCCTCAGCAAGACCGCCATGTCGGAAAAGGGCACTCTCTCTTCTCTGTTGAGTCTCGTCATCTCCGCGACTATGCAGGAGGCCTCCGCCGCGAGAGGAACGGCGTTCTCCGTCCCGTCGAGGGATATCGCCCGCCGTACGACCGACACGCCGTCCTTATTTGATTCCGGATTTCTGAGGTCGTCGTTTTCTTTGTCGTACTCGGTCCCGTCGCACGCCGAAAGCTGAGGACCGCTCACGTCGTTGGCGAACCTCATTATGTTCCACGTGCTCCTGTAATTGATCCTGAGATACTCCCGGGATATTCCCGGGACGCTCCCGTTTCTGTACTTGTCGAATATCGCGGGGTCGGATCCGCGGAAGGCGTATATGCACTGCTTCGCGTCGCCCACCATAAATCTCTCCGCCCCGGCTTCCCTTAACAGGCCGAATATCCCGTCCTGAAGCGGGGAAACGTCCTGATACTCGTCGATGAACATCACCGGGTATTTCAGAGCGACCTCGTGCGCGACCTCCGGATGATTTTTCAGAAGATCGTATACGCGCCGCTGAAAATCCGAAAACTCAAGTATCCCCCTTGCTTCCTTTTCTTCGCGGAATCTCCTGTCAAAACGTTCAAGCAAGTCCCTGAGCGTCTTTATGAGCGAACTGCAGGCCACGATCGTTCCGTCGGCCTCGTTTGCGGCGGCGAGATTGATGCAATTATTCAGAGATTTGCAAGCGTCTCCAAAAAGGGCGTTAACCGATTCGAAAGCAGCCTCACGTTCATCCCCAGCTTTATAGTATTCTTTTTCTATCTTACTGCTGCGGCTGAACTTCTTAACGGTTGAATTTTTGATTATCCCGACTTCCGTCGCAATGTCCTCCGCCTTAAGAGGGCGTTCCGCGGTTTCGCGGCAAAGCTCGGCGAGACGTTCCGCCCTGCTCCGCATCGCGTTGAAATATTCCGCGGCCTTTTCGAGCCCCGGGACCTCCGCCGCTTCCTCATAAAACCCGCCGTACATTTCGGCAAAGAAATCAAGATCCTTCGCCCGCGACGCGAGATATTCTTTGCCCCATATCGTGCCGAGGAGTCCCTCGCTCTCCGCCTTTTCGAGCTCCGCAAGGGTGTTGTCGAAAGCGCCGAGGCCTTCCTTGCGGCTTACCAGTAAATCGTAAAGTCTGTTCGCCGTATCATAGAAATCGTTTTTTCCGTCGGAGATACTTTCTATCGCAAAGTCGGCGTCCTCCCGGTCGGTCTCTCTCAGAACTTCATCAAGTATCCTCCGCCTGAGGGGGGCGATCTCGCTCGACTCCGCCGTCTTGACGCCCGGAGTGAGCCCCGCGTGGACAAAATTTTCCTTGAGCACGTCAAGACAGAAGCCGTCGATGGTCTTTATCGCGGCATAGGAAAGCCGCCGTTTCTGCTCTTTCCAGAATCTCGCTTTCTCTTTGTCAGAGCGGATGCGTTCGTCTATGCTTTTTTCTATCCTTTCGCGCATCTCGGCGGCGGCGGCCACCGTAAAGGTCACGACGAGGAAATCGTCGATCCCATAGCGCTCCTCTCCGATGAGTCTCATTATCCTGCCGACGAGTACGTCGGTCTTTCCGGTCCCCGCAGAGGCCGAGACGAGAATGTCGGGAGCGTTTGACTTTATAGCTTTTTCCTGATCCGAATTGGGTTTTCTGTCACTCATTTTCGTCTCCTCCTTCTCCGTCAGATCCGTCGTCGGTCCCTTTTATCATTTTACTGCGGCAAGCCGCCCTGAAATCACAGAAACCGCAGGCGTTGCCCCCGCTGCCGTCCTTCTCGGGCCGCGCACCGGCTTTGCCCGACAGTATCCCGCCGCATATCCGCTCAACCTGACCCTTCACCGTGCTCCGCACCTTGTCGTAATCACCGCAATACTCGGTGACATCTCCGGTTTTTTTGTTAACTTTGCAGCCGCCGAACTCGGTCAGCTTGAAGCTGTTGCCGGTTTTGCCGGATATCGCGCTTTCGAACCTGTCCCTGATGCCGCCGTCGAAAACGCCTTTGATTTCCAGCTCTTCTTTAAGCGCGTCGTAATACGATTCGCCTTTTTCTGGACTGATTTTTCCCGGCTTGACCCTGTAGTACGTGACGGCCGCCGGCACGGGGTCGAAGCCGTCGCTCTTCGCGTCGGCGTATGCTTTTTCTCCCTCGTCCTCGGTTATCCCGTAAAGATAAAGGAACATCTGGAGCATTTTGCCCTTTTCCAACTCGCTGACCTTAAAATTTTTGCTGGCGGATTTGTAGTCGATGACCCTGAGATATCGTTTGCCGCTTTCCGTGTCGTCGTACGCGTCGATTCGGTCGACTTTGCCTTTCAACGAGACGCCTACGTCTCCGACCTCGGCTACGGGTTTTTCACCTTTAACCGAATACTCGACGTACTTCGGCTCGAAATGCGTCTCTTTCTGACGCTCGTCGAGCGCGGAAAGAACCATCCCGGCGTTCTTTTTCAGTCTCTCGATGTCGTGAATCCTCGCTCTTGAGAGCACGTCGCGAGAGCCGGCCGGCAGTACGTTGTTCAGCAGTTCCTCGATATCCTTCGCGGCGAATTCCTCGAACTCTTCTTCCGTGTGCTCCTTTTCGCGGGAATATTCGCCGCTGAAATATTTTTCGAGCACGTGATGGATAAGAGTCCCGTCGCTCGCGGCTTTCGAAGCGTCTATATCCGGCGGCGAGCTGAGCCCCGCCTCGTTCTTGAATACGTATTTGAGCGGACACGCTACATAGTTATCGAGG
>JAFZCF010000105.1 GCA_017552165.1 Clostridia bacterium | reverse complement strand
TTCGTCTACGACGTCGAGAACGTCGTCAAGGTGCGCACCGGCGAGGAGGGCTACGACGCTCTCCAGGACGTTGAATAAGGACTTTATCTTATGTGTTCGATTTTCGGTTATTGCGGCGACGTCCCCGACAGAGCCGCGTTTGAAAAATGCTTTTATGAAACGAAATCCCGCGGACCGGACGACACCCGCGTCGTTGACACGGGCAGAGGGCTCCTCGGATTTCACAGACTGTCGATAATGGGTCTGACCCATACCGGTATGCAGCCGTTCGAAATGAACGGCTGCTGTGCCGTGTGCAACGGCGAGCTCTACGGCTTTGCCGAGGAACGCGAAAAGCTCAGAAAAAAGGGCTATAAGTTCCTCAGCGACAGCGACTGCGAGATTATACTCCCGATGTATTTCGAGTACGGGACGGAGGCGTTCCCGAAATTTGACGCCGAGTTCGCCTGTATAATTTACGACGGGCGTACCGGCGAGTATATCGCCGCCCGCGACCCGATAGGCATCCGCCCGCTCTACTACGGATATGACGCCGCGGGCGCAATACTCTTTGCGAGCGAGCCGAAAAACCTCGTCGGCCTTACTCAAAAAATCATGCCGTTCCCGCCCGGACACTATTATAAGGGCGGCAGGTTCGTGCGGTACGCCGACCCCGCCGGGGTCGCGGCCGTCTGTCGCGACGACCTCGAAACGGTGTGCCGGAACATAAGGGAAAAGCTCATCTCCGGGGTGGAAAAGCGGCTCGTTTCGGACGCCAAGGTCGGCTTTCTGCTCTCCGGCGGGCTCGACTCCTCGCTCGTGTGCGCCATCGCCGCGAAAAAGAGCGACCGCCCGATTCGAACCTTCGCGATCGGCATGAGCGAGGACGCCATCGACCTCAAATACGCCCGCCAGGTCGCCGACTTCATCGGCTCTGACCACACCGAGGTTTATATGACGCCAGAGGAGGTCATATCCTCGCTCGACTCCGTCGTACGCCTGCTCGGGACGTACGACATAACGACGATACGCGCCAGCATGGGCATGTATCTCGTGTGCAAGGCGATACACGAAACGACGGACGTCAGGGTGCTCCTCACCGGGGAGATATCCGACGAGCTCTTCGGCTACAAATACACCGACTTCGCGCCGGGCGCCGCCGAGTTTCAGAAAGAAGCCGAAAAGCGGGTGCGCGAGCTGCACATGTACGACGTGCTCCGCGCCGACCGCTGTATATCGGTGAACTCCCTCGAGGCGCGCGTCCCCTTCGGCGATCTTGACTTCGTGAAATACGTCATGAGCGTCGATCCAGAAATGAAAATGAACAGATACGGCAAAGGTAAATATCTCCTCCGCCACGCCTTCGAGGGGCTCGGCTATCTGCCGGACGGGATCCTGTGGCGCGAAAAGGCGGCCTTTTCCGACGCGGTCGGCCACTCGATGGTCGATTATCTCAAGGAATACGCCGGGGAGCAATATACCGACGGGGAGTTCGAGGAGAGGCGCGCAAAGTACAATCACGCCCGCCCCTTCACAAAGGAATCGCTCCTCTACCGTGAGATCTTTGAAAAATACTATCCCGGACAGTCGGAGATGATCGCCGGCTTCTGGATGCCGAACAAAGAGTGGGAGGGCTGCGACGTTTCCGACCCGTCGGCGCGCGTGCTCTCGAACTACGGCGACAGCGGAAAATAATGAGCGTACACGAGGAATGCGGCGTTTTCGGAATATACTCCGAAACGAGGCAGAACGTCGCCGGGATCGCATATTACGGGCTATACGCCCTCCAGCACAGGGGGCAGGAAAGCTGCGGCATTACCGTCAACGACGACGGGGTGTTCGCGTCTCACAAGGGCATCGGGCTCGTCGGCGAGGTGTTCTCGCATTCGGCCCTCGCATCGCTCCCCGAGGCGAGGATGGCCGTCGGTCACACGAGATACAGCACGACGGGCGGCGGGGGCATCAGAAACTGCCAGCCGATAGAGGTCGACCACCAGAAGGGCAAACTCGCCCTCGCGCACAACGGCAATCTCTCAAACGCGTCGGCTCTCCGCTCGGAGCTCGAGCTCTCGGGGGCTATATTCCACACATCGAGCGACACCGAGATAATCGCCTATCTCGTCACAAAGGAGCGGCTCACGTCGGGATGTATCGAGGACGCGGTCAGCCGCGCCGTCGCGCGGCTCGAGGGCGCCTTCTCGCTCGTCATGATGAGCGCCCGCAAGCTGATATGCGTCCGCGACAGACACGGCTTCCGCCCGCTCTGCTACGGAATGAGGCCCGACGGCGCCTACGTCGTCGCCTCCGAAAACTGCGCTCTCAACGCGGTGGGCGCAAAGTTCATCCGCGACGTCGAGCCCGGGGAGATGATAATTTTCTCCCCCGACGGCGTCACGTCGAGGCGCGAGCACTGCGGAACGGCGGAGGCAAAGCACTGCGTTTTCGAATACATCTATTTCGCCCGCCCCGACTCGGTCCTCGACGGCGTGGCGGTGCACGGCGCGCGGGTAAAGGCCGGAAAGATCCTCGCGCAGACCTATCCCGTCGACGCCGACATCGTGATCGGCGTGCCGGACTCGGGGCTCGACGCGGCGCTCGGCTACGCCGAGGCCTCGGGAATACCCTACGGCATAGGACTTATCAAGAACAAATACGTCGGCCGCACCTTCATCGACCCGGACGGGCGGATGGACAGGGTGAGGTTAAAACTCTCGGCGGTCGGCGAGGAGATTTCCGGGCGGCGGGTGGTGCTCATCGACGACTCCATCGTCCGGGGCACGACGAGCGAGCGGATCATCGCCCTGCTGCGCGAGGCGGGGGCGCGCGAGATACACATGCGCGTGACGGCGCCGCCGTTCCTCTACCCCTGCTGCTACGGGACTGACGTCAACTCCCGCGACGAGCTCATCGCCATCGGCAAGACGCCGGAGGAGATAGCGGAAATAATCGGCGCCGACTCGCTCGGGTTTTTCCCCGTCGGGCGCCTCGCGGAATACGCCGGCGGGCTCGGGCTTTGCAGCGCGTGCTTCAGCGGAGAGTATCCCACCGACGTGACGAACGGCTTTCGCAAAAACAGGTTCGAGCGCAAGCTCTCCGACGCGCCGGACTGAACGGCCTTGTTTGTAAGAATCAACAGTTGAGAAGAGGAATAAAAAAATGACAAAGTACATTTTCGTAACGGGCGGCGTCGTGTCCGGCCTCGGCAAGGGAATAACGGCCGCCTCGCTCGGCCGTCTGCTAAAGGCGCGCGGCCTGAAGGTGGCGGCGCAGAAGCTCGACCCGTATATAAACGTCGATCCCGGCACGATGAGCCCGTATCAGCACGGGGAGGTCTACGTCACCGAGGACGGCGCCGAGACCGACCTCGACCTCGGACACTACGAGCGCTTCATCGACGAGGATCTTAACAAATACTCCAACCTCACGACGGGCAAGGTCTACTGGAACGTCCTCAACAAGGAGCGCCGCGGCGAGTTTCTCGGCTCGACCGTCCAGGTCATACCCCACATCACGAACGAGATAAAGAACTTCGTCTACAACGTCGGCAGACACTCCGACGCCGACGTGGTAATCACCGAGATAGGCGGAACGATAGGCGACATCGAGTCCCAGCCCTTTATCGAGGCGGTCAGGCAGATCGCCCTCGAGGTCGGCCGCGAAAACAGTCTGTTTATCCACGTCACGCTCGTCCCGTACCTCCACGGCTCGGAGGAGCACAAGACCAAGCCCACCCAGCACTCCGTAAAGGAGCTTCAGGGCATGGGCGTCAACCCGAACATTATCATCCTCCGCTGCGACGAGCCGCTCGAGACCGAGATATTCAAAAAGATCTCGCTCTTCTGCAACGTCAAGGAGGACTGCGTAATCGAGAACATAACCCTGCCGAACCTCTACGAGGCGCCGCTCATGCTCGAAAACTCGCATTTTTCGGACGTCGTGTGCCGCGAGCTGGGTATAAACGCTCCCGAGCCCGACCTCCGCGACTGGGAAGCCCTCGTCGGGAGGATCAAATCCCGCCCCTATACCGTCCACATCGGGCTCGTCGGCAAATACGTCGGCCTCCACGACGCCTATCTCTCGGTCGCCGAGGCGATGCGCCACGCGGGATATCAGCACAACACGCACATAAAGATCCACTGGCTCGACTCCGAGGAGATAAACGACGGCAACGCCGCTGAAAAGCTCTCGGGGCTCGACGGCATAATCGTCCCCGGCGGCTTCGGCAGCCGCGGCATCGAGGGGATGATTTCGTCCGTCAGGTACGCGAGGGAAAACGGCCTGCCGTTCTTCGGCATCTGCCTCGGTATGCAGGTCGCGGTCATAGAATACGCGCGGCACGTCGCGGGTATAACCGACGCCAACTCCGGCGAGTTTGACGAGCAGTGCAGAAACAAAGTCATAGATTTCATGCCCGGGCAGAGCGACGACGTCGACAAGGGCGGCACCCTTCGCCTCGGGGCTTATCCCTGCGTCATTTCCCCCGGCACGGTGATGGAAAAATGCTACGGAAAGCAGGTCATTTCCGAGCGCCACCGCCACCGCTACGAGTTCAACAACGACTATCGGGATATACTGACGAGCAAGGGCCTCACCCTCTCGGGTATGTCGCCGGACGGGCTCCTCGTCGAGACGGCGGAGCTCTCGGGCAGGCCGTTCTTCGTCGGAGTTCAGTATCATCCCGAGTTCAAATCCCGCCCGAACAGGCCTCATCCGCTGTTCCTCGGCTTCATCGGGGCGGCGCTTGACAGAAACGGAAGGAAGGTCTGAAAATGCGTTTTACCAAAATGCAAGGCCTCGGAAACGACTATCTGTACGTTTACGGGGACGTCCCTGAGAACGTCGCGGACGTCAGCCGGCGGCTCTCCGACAGGCACTTCGGCGCCGGCTCCGACGGGATGATCTTCATAGGGCCGTCAAAACGCGCCGACTTTGAGATGAGGATATTCAACGCCGACGGCAGCGAGGCGATGATGTGCGGAAACGGCATACGCTGCGTCGGCAAATTCGTCTACGACAAGGGATACACCGACAAGACCCGCCTGACCGTCGGGACGCTCTCGGGGATAAAGACCCTCGAGCTCTTTGCCGTGGCCGGCAAGGTGAGGCGCGTGTCGGTCGGAATGGGCAAGGTCGAGGTCTCTCACGACGTGACCCTCGACGTGCCGGGCGGGCAGGTCGTCTGCACCCCAGTGTCGGTCGGCAACCCCCACGCCGTGATCTTCGTACCGGACGCCGGGGCGGCTCCCGTAGACGTCACCGGCCCCGCGCTCGAGCGCCATCCCTCCTTCCCCGGCGGGGTGAACGTCGAGTTCGTCGGGATAGTTGCGCCGAACGAGCTGCGCATGAGAGTGTGGGAGAGGGGCAGCGGGATAACCATGGCCTGCGGCACCGGCGCCTGCGCCTCGGCGGCCGCCGCCGTGAAAAAGGGCCTCTGCGACTACGACAAACCGATATGCGTCGGGCTCGACGGCGGGGCGCTCGGAATAACCGTGTCGCGAGATTTCACCGTCACAATGACGGGGCCCGCCGAGACGGTCTACGAGGGGGAAACCGATATATGCTGAAACCCAATCTCCATTATTCGGAGCTCAAGGACTCCTATCTGTTTTACAACATTTCGCAGAAGATCTCGGCGTATCTCGCCGAAAATCCGGGCAAAAAGCTCCTGCGGCTCGGGATCGGCGACGTTTCGCTGCCGCTCTGCGGCGCCGTTATCGAGGCGCTTCACCGGGCGGTGGACGACCAGGCGGAAAAAGAGACCTTTCACGGGTACATGCCCGAGCCCGGCGCGCCCTTTCTCCGCGAGGCGATAGCGTCGCACTACGCGCGTCGCGGGGTGGAGCTCTCGCCCGATGAGGTCTTCGTATCGAGCGGCGCGAGCGACGAGCTCGGCGACATAATCGACCTGTTTGACAGGGAGAACAGCGCCCTCGTCATCGAGCCGGCGTACCCCGCCTACGTCGACGGCAACGTCATGGCGGGAAGGCGCATCGTTCGCCTTCCGGCCTCGCGCGAAAACGGGTTTCTGCCCGAGCCCTCCGGCGACGCCCGCGCGGACATCATTTATCTCTGCTCGCCGAACAACCCGACGGGCGCGGCGTTTGACCGCGGCGCCCTCAAAAAATGGGTGGATTTTGCCAACGAAAACGGCTCGGTGATACTTTTCGACGCCGCCTACGAGGCCTTTATCGGCGACCCCGAAATTCCTCACAGCATTTTTGAGATAAAGGGCGCAGAGACCTGCGCCATTGAGATCTGCTCGCTCTCCAAGACCGCGGGCTTCACCGGCACGCGTCTCGGCTACACAGTCATTCCGAAGGCGCTCGTGAGATACGGCATGCGGCTCAACGACATGTGGGTGCGCAACCGCACGACGAAGACCAACGGCGTATCGTATATCATCCAGCGCGGCGCGGCCGCCGTCTTCACGGAAGAAGGCCAGCGGCAGGTTGTCGAGAACATAAATCACTACAAACGCAACGCCGAGACAATCATGCGCGCGCTCGACTCCGCCGGCGTGTGGTACTGCGGCGGGAAGAACGCCCCGTATATCTGGATGAAATGCCCCGGGGAAGGCGGCAGCTGGGCGTTTTTTGACAAACTCCTGCGTGAAATTCAGGTGGTAGGCACCCCCGGCGCGGGCTTCGGCAAATGCGGCGAGGGCTATTTCCGGCTCTCTTCCTTCGGCGATTCATCAGATACTGCTGAAGCTGCCGAACGAATGATCCGTCTTTTAAAGTGAAATGTGCTTTGAAGTATTCTTCGCACGAATAACAAATGATATTATTTGATAACTGCCCCATTTTACATAGCATAGACGGGACCGGCGAAAAATCGCCGGTCTTTTCTTATGTAAAAAAACGGAAAGGGTGATTCCTATACGGATATTGTATGAGAATCCAAACAAATCGACAGCACGGGAAAGACAAAAAGACATCGTAAATATGACAACACAGAGAGACGGACAAAAAATAAAATCGAATGAATTAATTCACGACAGATATTATTTGCAACTTTTTTTGGCGGTTTCAAGCCCCATATCTTCAAGCATGATGTTTCGAATAAAGTGGATCGAACACATCCTGCGATTCGCCTTGTACGCGAAGCAACGGATACATCACCGTATCCGATGAAAATGAGATCATCGCTATCATTGAAGAGATAAGAAACAGCACTTCGATTGTGGCGTAAAATCGCATTGTAAAAGGAAAAAACGGTGTAACCCGATCGGATTACACCGTTCTATCTTTGCAACTGCCCTTAAGAGGACCTCACAAATCGCTGGTTTTCCGGGTCAAATCTATTAAGACCCTTAGACATGTGGTAACGCTTCAAATCGGATCGCGGGTCGAAAAACTACCGGATTATTGGCTTTGTGTTGTACGAAATGGATCGCATTTTCTTCCTGCCTGTACAGTTTGGATCGCACTTTTAATTGTAGCAGAAAGCCGTATTTCTATTTCATCATATCGCGTCTACGCTCTTCAAGATGGCCGGAGAACAGGCTGTCCTGAGTCTTTTGTTCGCTGACAGAATCGTCGGCGACATCGACCGAGACGAGCTACGGGCCTACAGAAACGATGCGTACAACACGGTCAGAAAAT
>JAFZCF010000104.1 GCA_017552165.1 Clostridia bacterium | reverse complement strand
GGGGAATAAAGGTTTTGCAGACCTCTGCCTTACCGCTTGGCTATGGCGCCCTATAAATAACGGACACGGCTAATTCCGTAACCGGTCTAAGCTGTGTCCGTTTGGAGCGGATTACGGGGCTCGAACCCGCCACCTCCACCTTGGCAAGGTGGCGCTCTACCAAATGAGCTAAATCCGCGTGGCAAACATATTCTTTTTCGCCGCCGGGCCGGACTTCCCGACCCGGACGGCGTGGTGCCTTGAGTCGGAATTGAACCAACGACACGGAGATTTTCAGTCTCCTGCTCTACCAACTGAGCTATCAAGGCGTAGTCAGCCGGCAAGCGACTGAAAAAAGTGGCGACCCGAAGGGGACTCGAACCCCTGACCTCTAGCGTGACAGGCTAGCGTTCTAACCAACTGAACTACCGGGCCGTATATGGTGGGAACAATAGGGCTCGAACCTATGACCCCTTGCTTGTAAGGCAAGTGCTCTCCCAGCTGAGCTATGCTCCCGTTGCTTCCGCATCGGCAACGGGAAAATTATACCACATCGGACGCGGAATGTCAACACCCTTTTTCGGGCTTTTTCAAATTTTTTTCAGCCGTTTTTTTCGCCGTTTTCGCCGCCCGTGACGCCTTCGTCCTGCTGCAGGGCGAAGGGATCGGACTGAGGATTTTCGGTAAACTGGGCGGGCTGGGAATTAACGGCGCAGAGGTCGGGCTGGGAAGCGGCTTCGGGAGCCGTCTGCGCCCCCGCCTGTTTGAATGCGTTGATCACGTATCTCAGAGCACCGATCACGGCGAACACGAGACCGAGGCCGAGGCTCGGGAGATATCCCTTTGCGATTTCGGGATCGGCAAGGAAATTGTAGCCCACGCCGAAGCACTGGAAATAGGTCGGCATATAATCGACCTCGCCGTTTGCGTACCATTCTTTATATGCGTCGTAAATATCCTTGACGAAACACCCGTACCACGCGAGCACGAGGACGAGCAGGGCGATTTTATGCAGGAGATGATGACGCCCTTTTTGCTGAGTACTCCGGCAAAGAGCTTGTATCCCTAGATCGCGCAGACGACCCCGACGAGGCCGGAAATCGCCGCGACGAAGCCGACGAGATGGAGCAGCACCCACACGACAGCCCCCGCGAGCGAGAACAGAAAAGCCCCCACTATGCCGGCGACGACGTTTTCTTTCTTTTCCTTAAAAATTTCGTTCATTGGATCCTCCGTGACGAAAAATTGCATACGCGGCAATTATAGCACACGCCTCCCGGTTTGTCAATTATTACGTCAGCCGACGGCTTTTGAGCAGTAAAGGCGGCGGTATTTGCCCGGCGGGATGCCGTACCGCGAGGTGAAGGCGCGGGTGAAGGCAACGCGGGAAGGGAACCCGACGTCCGAGCTTATGCGCTCTATCGTCAGGTCGGTGGTCTCGAAAAGCTCTATCGCCACGCGAAGCCGGCGCAGGGACACGGCGCGGTGGAATGACATGCCGTTGTATTTCTTCATTATCCTGTTGAGCTGTCTTACCGACATGTGGAGTCTCTTCGCCGCCTCGCCCGTCGTGATGTCGGTCGTGAAGGTCGCGGCGATGAGGTCCTCTATCTGTCGGCTGACGAGGACGTCGATATCCTCGTCCGCCCTCTTCTGCGGGGACGGAGCGGCCGCCGTGCCCGGCTCGCCGGACTGTAGCCCCGTGAGGCGGATTATGACGTCGGCTATCGAGCTCGCGAGATATTTAGATCTGTCGTTGACCGCGGCCTCGGTGATCTCCGAGATCCGCCGGGACTCCTCCGGGCGGTTCCTGATGACTATCAGGCCGTTGCGCTCGAGAAAATTGCGGAAATCGCTGAAAAGGTCCTGCGTGCCGCCGGATTTGCGCGAAAACGAGAAGCAGAGCGACGGCCATCCGTCGCCGTTTTTTTCGCTGAGCATTACGTGCTCAACGCCGGGCGGGACGATTACGACGTCGCCCCGGTCTATCGAGACGGTCTCCGCCGCCGACGAGATCACGACGGTCTGCCCCGTGCTGAAAAATATCTCGTAATAAGGATGGGTGTGAAGGACCTTGAGGACGTTTATGTTTTTGTTGCCTATCGAACGGACGTCCTGCTCGGGTACGTTGAGCCGCGTCACGTCGTGCAAAAGACGGATAAATACGTTTTCGACCTGGATACTGTGCTCGATCATAATATCTCCTCCGGCATTATTATACATTTTCCGCGCGCTTTTGTCAATCAAAAACGGGGCGGGAGCCCCCCGGGAAGGCGTCATTTTTTATTCATACCGCGAAATTTGTATACTTTTCGGACGCGTTTTCATAAAAAGACGGCGTTTTTTGCGCTTTACATTTTTTCTCCGTTGTGATAAAATACCGTTACAAGTGGAGGCGTGGCTCCGGCTCGCATCCGATAAAAAAGTCACAGGCGGCCTATGCCGCGAAATATACAGCAAAAAGGAGACAAAAAAGGTGAAGAAAGCAATCAGAGCGTTCTCGCTCATACTGGCTGCCGTCTTTGTCATCATCGCCGTCGCCTCGTGCACGACGTCAGATCCCTCGCATACGGGCGAGAACTCCGGCGCCGACGTCACGTCGGGCGAGCCGAAGGTCGAGAAGTACGGCAACGTGCCGCTGAGCGACAAGAGCAAATTCGAGGGCAAGGAATTCCTCATCGCCACCTATCTCGACGGCAACGTAAGCAACGGCTGGGCCTGCTATTTCGACGTTGACGAGCCGGAAGAGGGCGACAAGATGCAGGAGGGCTCTCACAGACGAAATCTCGAGATCGAAGAGACCTTCGGCGTAAAGATCACCTGCGACGAACTCTGGCACTGGTGGGGAGGCAAGGAAGGGTACTTCTATCTGACGGGCCTCATGGAAGCGGGGGACACGATTTACAACCTGTTCTTCCTCGAGTCGTACATTCCTCACTCGGATCTCGTCATCGACGGGCTCCTCTACGACATGGGACAGCTCCCGTATATCGACCTCTCCGCGGATTATTACAATCACAGCTACAACGAGACCTACTGTCTCGGCGGCAAGTACTACATCCTCGCGTCGGATCTGACTTATCCGTGCCAGAGCGCGCAGAGAGTGTACGTCAACATCGACATGCTCAAGGACCTGCAGTATGACGAGAACTACGCGTACGATCTCGTCGACAACGGCGGCTGGACCTATGACGTTCTGCTCCAGATGATCAACGGCCAGAGCGAGGACCTCAACCAGGACGGCAAGATGGACGTGAACGACTACTACGGCTTTGCCGGAACGCCGTATTCCGCCACCGGATTCTTCCACGGTTCGGGACTCAAGGGCTCGTATATCTCCGAAAACGGCTGGGAGTTCGACTATGACTCCGACAGGGCGATTCGCATAATGGACGCGATCTACGGCTTTGTGAACAAACCGGAGGTCTACGTCAAGGAATGGACGAACGAGATCTTCAACTCGGGACGCGCTCTCTTCACCACCTCGGGGAGCGAGCTCCGCGAGATAAAGAACTGGGATCTCAGCATCCATATCGGCGTGCTTCCTTATCCTAAGTTCGACGACACTCAGGACAGATACTACTGCTACTGCGCGGGCGGAAACTTCTGCGTTCCGAGCGACATAAAGGACACAGAATTCACGGGAGCCATGATCGAGGCTATGTCCTGCGGCTCTCAGAAATACCTCGTCACCGCGTTCTACGACAATTTCATCCAGCAGAGAGTCCTTCAGGACGACAGATCAAGAGAAAACTGGCGCCGGATGCGCGGCGAATGGGGTCTGTTCGAGCTTGCGGGTCATATAGCGCCGAACGAGGAAGTCAGGTACTACAATCCCGTCACGAAGGTCGTTGCCGAAATGT
This sequence comes from Clostridia bacterium, assembly GCA_017552165.1. Next base: position 1,820 of record JAFZCF010000104.1, on the reverse strand, counting down.
CCACCGGCGGCGCCAACAACTATATGTCGAGGTGGGCCGAGCAGCGCGACGTCATGCAGCTCGTCTGCAATCAGTTCTACAAGAAATTTATGTCAAAGATCTGACATGAAATAAAAAAATCTGAAAGGAAAAAACACCATGAAAAAGTTTACAGCACTCTTCATCGCCCTCACGCTCCTGTTTTCCGCGCTTTCGCTGATCGCCGGAGCTGACGAGGAATACGTTCCTCAGGTCCCGCTGATGCAGCCGGAACCCGGAGAATTTGAGCTCGAGCTCTACGGACGTACGAACGGTTTCACACAGAGACCGCAATTCACCGATAACGGCGACGGCACCTACTCAGTCGTCAGTCTCGACGGCAACGGCGTACCGAAGGACTGGTACGAGAACTATCTCGACAACCAGTACACCAACCAGAACGGTCAGGTCGGCGATACTCTCGTCACCTGGAACAACTACTTCCCCCGCGTCTTCTACAAGGACGGAGTTAAGGCGGAAGAACTCCACTGGGGTCTCATTTCCGCGAACAATCTCGCCGACGTTCTCGACTTCGAGGTCTATTATTCGGACGACGCCGAGCACTGGAAAAAGGCCGAGCTCGCAACGATAGGCAAGTATTCGCCGTCCTCCGCCGGTCCCGACTACACCCAGGAATTTGACCAGAACTGCAGCTCCGGTCTCGGCTTCCGTTTCATTTTCGCAGAGCCGATCGAGGCGAAGTTCTTCTTCCTTTACGATCCCGATCCGGAATACGGCAACCTCTTCAGCTGCTCCGCGTATTTCTGCGCTGCCAACAAGGCCGCCGTCGCGACTGAGGCTCCAACCGAGGCCAAGACCGACAAACCGGCTGACACCACCGCCAAGCCGGCAGACGGCACCCAGGCGCCGGTAGGCACCCAGCAGACCTCCGAGCCCGCGAAGAACAACACGGGTCTCATCATCGGCATCATCGCCGCCGTCGTGGTCGTTGCAGCCGTCGTCGCGGTCGTTGTCGTAAAATCGAAAAAGAAATAATCTGAGACGATTCTCCGCCGCGCCGTGACAATGGGCGGCGGAGAATTTTTATTAAAGCAAAGGAAGGATATCAAAATGGCATTTATGGATCTTGCCTGCAGAGTCGTCTGCAATCTCCCGACGACGCCTAACAATCAGCGCAACTCGGAGGGCTGTTTCATCAGACTCAGGGACAACTCGGTGCTGTACGCCTGTTCCATTTGTTCTTTTGCAGCGGCAAGCGGTTCGATCACGCTGCGTTTCGGATCGTCGATGAGCAGCAGCACGTGCGGCAGTTCAAGGCTTGCGTCCTTGCGGATGCGCACGCGCGGCGGGATGCGCTCGACGACCGTCTGCTCGGTGGCGCGCACAAGCGCGTGACTGCCCTTGCGGTAGTCGTAATCGGCGAGATTGATCGCGCCGACGATCCCGTGGCGCACGCTGCCGTCGCTCTGCGCGCGCTCGACGTAGATCATTGTGTTTTTATGCTCTTCAAGAACGCCGTCTTTCAGATACTCTTTCATGGTCGCGTTGATCTTTTCGATGCGCGCTTCGACGTCCTCTTTTTCAAGATAGATCTCGGGCAGGGTGATGCGGAGCGTCGAGGGGGCGTCCCCGACGGTCTTTTCGACCTCGTCCCAGTATTTCTGATCGGAGGTGAACTGGTCGCAGGCGATGACCGCCCATTTTTCAAATCCGCCTTTCGGCAGAAGGATGTCCGCGCCGGAAAAAGAATAGTTTTTCATGATGCTTGTCCTTTCTTATATGATATGTTTTTCTGAAAACCGCTCAGCGCTTCCCGCCGGGTCCCTGCGGTATGCGGGGAG